>JBFLYF010000054.1:0-12986 GCA_040756795.1 Pseudomonadota bacterium | reverse complement strand
CGGCGTGGAGGAAGGGCAGGCGCCGGCGCAGATGCCGCAGGCGGCGCAGCGCGCGGGCAGCACCTGCGCCTTGTCGCCCGCCATGCGCACCGCCTCGTAGGGGCAGTCCGCGAGGCAGCGCCCGCAGCCGTTGCAGTTGGCCGGGTCAACGCGCGCCGGGACGAGCCGGATGCGGCGCGCGAGGTACGGCAGAGCGACGGCGAGCAGCGTTGCGCCGAGCACCAGGGCCCAGAGCGTGGCCGGCGAGCTTGCGTACATGAGCGGATGCAGGAACTGCAGGAACCAGTCGATCGGGATTGAATCCGGCAAGGACCGCGGATCCCAGCGCGGCGCCGAAAGCGCGGGGCTGAGGATCGCCAGGACGAAAAGGACCGCCGACATCCAGAGAGCGGCGCCCCGCGGCGCCACCGTGGCCGGGCGCCCGAGGCGCTGCACGTGGATCCACATTCCCGCGAGCAGCGCGAGCGGCAGGCCGAGGTGCAGGAAGACGAAGAGAGAGAACAGGCGGTCGGAGACCTGCTCGGCGCCGAGGAAATTGCGCGCCATCGGCTCGGCGCCGAGCCCCGCGCCGTAGAACCATTCCGCGGTGGCGAGCGCCGAGAACTGGGCGCGCGTGTCCCAGACCAGCCAGTAGCCGACGATGCCCGAGGCGTACAGCAGCCAGACCAGCGGCACGCCCGAGATCCAGGAGAAGGCGCGAAAGCCGCGAAAGCGCCCGGCGGCGGCTTCGCGCACGAGATGCAGCACGGTGACCACGACGAACGCGTCGGCCGCATAGCGATGCACGCCGCGCAGCACGCCGCCGAACCAGCGCTCGAGGTCGCCGATCGAGTCGTAGGCGCCCGCGACGCTGGGTTCGAAGCGGATGTAGAGGTAGATGCCGCTCGCCGCGAGCACCCAGAAGAGCAGAAAGCCGAGCGTGCCGAGGTGGCGCAAGGGGTTTGCCTCCGCGCCGAACGCCCGGTCGAAGACCCGGTCGATCATGTCAGCCGCGAAACACGAAGCCGCCCCGCGGGGCGGAGAAGTCGATCAGCAGCACGCGCCCCGCCGCGAGCTCGACCTCCTCGGTGCGCTCGTAGTTGAAGCCTTCGCCCGGCCGGTCGCGCATGCGCGCTGCGATGCGGTGCCGGCCCGCGGGCAGCGGCAGACGGTAGTAGACGGTGGCGTTGCCGTCGCGCTGCAGCCCCGCCGGCGGCACTTCGCGCGCGAGGACGATCGCGCCGTCCACCTCGAGCTCGACGCGCAGGGGCGCGCGCTCGCGCGGGCAGTCGAGCGCCGCGCGCATGTTCGGCGCGAGCTTCGCCAGCTCGGCGGCGCTGCGCTCGCGGCACGGCGCCTTCCTCTGCGCGGCGTGGACGAACGAGAGGCGCAGCAGCGCCTCGTGCTCGCCGATCGGGGAGAAGCGCGGCGCGGTGGAAAAATAGCCGATCAGCGCCATGAGCGGCACGTAGAGCGCGAGCTGGGCCGCGAAGCGCAGAGCCTGCTTCATGCCGTGCCCCCGAGCCTCACCAGGTCGCTGCCCGAGGCGCTCACGCGCGGCGGCAGCCGGAAGGCGTCCGAGAAGCAGTCGTCCTGCTTCAGGCCGTGTTCCCTGAAGGCGGGATAAGCGGCCTGCACCATGCCGGCCGAGCCGCAGGCGTAGACCTGGTAGGCGGCGAGATTCGGAAAATCGGCGAGGATCGCCTCGTGCACCAGGCCCGTGCGCCCGGTCCAGTGATCCTCGGGGGCAGGCTCGGAGAGCACCGGGACGAAGCGGAAGTTGGCGTGCTCGCGCTCCCAGGCGCGCGGCAGCTCGGCGGCGTACAGGTCCTGCAGGCGCCGCACTCCCCAGTAGAGGATCATCTGGCGCTGGATGCCGCGCCGGAACGCGTACTCGAGCATGCTCTTCACCGGCGCGAAGCCGGTCGAGCCGGCGACGAAGATGATCGGCTTCTCGGAATCCTCGCGCAGGAAGAACGAGCCGAGCGGACCCTCGAAGCGCAGCCGGTCGCCCGGCTGCATGCGCTCGAACACGTGGCCGGTGTAGCGCCCGCCGGGAATGCGCCGGATCTGCAGCTCGATGCGGTTTCCCGCGCCAGGCGGCGTGGCGAACGAGAAGGAGCGCTTCTCGCCGTCCTCCAGCAGGATGTTGAGGTACTGCCCGGCGTAGAAGTCGATCGCCTCGTCGCCCTCGAGCTTCAGCGTCAAGCGCATCACGTCGGGGGCGAGCTTCTGCATCTCTTCGACCGCCGCGTGCCACACGCGCACCGGGATGCCGCCAGGCGTGCTGCGCGGCACATACTCGATCTCCGCATCGGTGCGCGGCGTCGCGCAGCAAAGCAGCAGCTTCCCGGCCGCGCGTTCCTCCTCGGTGAGCATCTCGGGCTGGAAAGCGCCGTAGCTCACCGTGCCGTGCAGCAGCTGCGCCTTGCATTCACCGCAGCCGCCGTTGCGGCAGTCGAAAGGCAGCGCGATGCCCTCGCGCAGTCCGGCGTCGAGCAGCGTCTCGCCCTCGCGCACCGTGAGGATGCGGTTGTCGGGATGCACGAACAGATGGTGCGCGCCCGCGGACTTGCGCGGCGGCAGCCAGGGCAGGAGGGCGAACAGCAGCGTCGCGCCGCCGACCAGCAGCCAGACCTCGCCCGGAGTCCAGCGGTAGAGCAGCGCGTAGACCGGCAGGTAGAACCAGTCGAAGTCGATCGCCGCGGCCGACTGCGCGATGTCGGCCGGCGCCTGGCTGAGCGCCGGGCGCAGCAGCGACAGCACGACCAGCGCCGCGGCCAGCGTCAGCGAGACCGGCCAGGGCGGCGTGGTGCGCGCCTGCGGCACGCGCTGCGTGTGCACCCACAGCACGGCGAGCGCCAGGAGCGGCACGCCGATGTGGACGAACGAAAGCAGCGAGAAGAGGCGGTCGCTGACGTTCTCCGGCAGGATGAAGTTGCGCACCAGCGCGCCGTTGAACATCGGCAGCCAGTCGAGCCACTCGGCCGTGGCGATCACGGTGAACTGCGCAAGGCGGTCCCACGGCAGCATGTAGCCGTTGATGCCGGAGGCGTACACCAGCCACAGCAGCGCCACCCCGCTCAGCCACGAGAACCAGCGAAAGCCGCGGTAGCGGTCGAAGCACCAGTGCCGCGCGAGGTGCAGCAGCATCGTGATCACGACGCCGTCGGAGGCGTAGCGGTGCACGCTGCGCAGCACGCCGCCGAGGTACGGCTGCTCGGTGGAGAGCGCCTGCACCGACTGGTAGGCGCCGTGGATGCTGGTCTCGAAGAACGCGTAGAGGTATAGCCCGCTGCCGACGACCAGCCACATCAGGTAGTACGAGATCGGCCCGAGGTAGTAGAGCGGGTTCATCCGCTCGCCGAAGGCGTGGTTGAACAGGCCCTCGACCTTCAGGAAAAACCACTGGCCGATCAGGTGTATACGGTGCAGCACGTTCGCATGCTAGGGCGCGAGCACTCGCGCGGATTTGATTTGCGTTAAGCGGCCTTTAACTAGGCTCGGAGTCATCCTGTCGGCGCTGGAGGCGTTAGGCACTGGAGTAGGGCTCTTGCCCGCCTGTAGCCTATGGGATACACTGCCACAATTGAAATCCGGCAGACGCAGGTCTATGCACGGTGGTTCGAGGGCTTGCGCGACGTGCAAGGGCGTGCGCGGATCCTGGCCCGCATCCGGCGGCTGTCGCTTGGCAATCCGGGAGACGTGGAGCCGGTGGGCCAGGGCGTATCGGAGTTGCGGATCGACTACGGTCCGGGCTACCGGGTGTACTTCGTGCAGCGGGGACCGGCGTTCGCGATCCTGCTCGCGGGCGGCGACAAGCGCACGCAGGCGCGCGACATCAAGACCGCCCTGCAACTGGCGAGAGGGCTATAGATGAGCACGGCGAGAAAGACACGGACGAAGAAGTGGGACGCGGCAGCGCATCTGAAAACGGAGGCGGACGTGGTCGCTTATCTCGAAGCCGCCCTGGAAGACGGTGATCCCGCGCTGGTCGCGGCGGCGCTGGGCGATATCGCGCGCGCCAAGGGGATGAGCGAAGTCGCCCGTGAAGCGGGTCTCGGGCGGGAAAGCCTTTATAAAGCGCTGTCGACCGACGGCAATCCGGAGTTTTCCACGGTCCTCAAAGTCGTCAAGGCGCTGGGCTTGCGGCTTCACGCGAGCGCGGAGGGCTGACTCCGAAGCGATCCGCCGCGCGGTGCCGGCGCCTGCGGCGCAGCTCGATCAATAGAAACGCGATACCGCCGAGCATGACGCTCGCGCCCACGAGCAGCTCGATCACGACGACGTAGTTGACCCGGTAGCGGCCGAGCGCGGGGTCGTAGACGGTGCAAAGCAGCTTGGCCTGCTCGTACCAGGCCTGGATCGTATTCGCCGGGCGCGGCGCGTTCTGCGCGAGTTCCAGCAAGGGCCCTGCGAAGAGCGGCGGGTCGAACGAATCGCCGTAGATCTGGCGGTAGACCCGTCCCTCGGCGTCGAGAATGCTCGCCTGCAGCAGGTGGTCGAACCCCGCCGCGGTGGCCTCGTAGCGAAAGCCGAGATCGGCGATCAGCGCGGGCAGCGTATCGGCCTCGGGGGTGAGGAAAAGCCAGTGCGGCGAGGCGAGGCCGAACTTGCGCGCGAACGCCTTCATCGCCGCCGGGTTGTCGAACGGCAGGTTGAAGCCGATGGTGGCGACGCGGAAGCTCCCGGGGCCGAGCGTGCGCTCGGCGTCGGCCACCGCCTTGGCGAGAAATTGCGTGGCAGTGGGGCAGACCTGGATGCAGCCGGTGTAGACGAAGCTCACCACCAGCGGCTTGCCGCGCAGCCCGGCGAGCCGCACCGGCCGGCCGTCGGTGTCGCGCAGCGCGTAGTCGCCGACCGTGCGGCCGATCGCCGCCTGGCTTTCTTTCAGCGCGGCTTTCTCGTCAAAGGCCTGGGCCGGTAAGGCAACGACCAGAAAGCTAAGAGCGAAGCGCCACATCCGCGATGGCCCCGAAAAGCACCGCTGAAAGCTGAACGAGCGAGGCGCGGAAGGCGGCGCGTGCGGTTTCGCGGCCGGGCTGACGCACGAGGGCCCTGCACCGGAGGAGGAAGTAGCTCCCGCCGGCAGCAGCGGCCGCGAAATACGGCAATCCCATTCCGAACGCGGCGGGGACGAGCGAGGCGCCGACGAGCAGCCCGGCGCTCGCGAGTATCGCGCGCGCGGCGCGCGCTTCACCGACCACCACGGGCAGCATCGGCACGCCGGCGCGCGCATAGTCCTCGCGGCAGGCGATGGCGAGGCTCCAGAAGTGCGGCGGCGTCCAGAGGAACAGCACCACGGCGAGCGCGAGCGCCGCCGGCCCCGGCGCGGGCGACACCAGCGCCGCGCCGGCGAGCACGGCGAAGCTGCCGGCCAGACCGCCGATGACGATATTCCACCAGGTGCGACGCTTGAGCCATACCGTGTAGATCACGCCGTAGGTGAACGCGCCGAGAAAGACGTAGAGCGCGGCAAGCACGTTCGCGGAAAAAAGGGCTGCCATAAATGAAAAAACCATCATGACGCCGATCAGCCACAGCCACTCCGGGCGATGCCGCAGCGCGCCGGTGACGAACGGGCGGTCGCGCGTGCGGGCCATGCGCGCATCCAGATCGCGCTCGACGTACTGGTTGAACGCGCCCGCCGCCGCCGAGGCGACCAGCACCGCGAGCACCAGCGCCGCCGCTTGCGCGAGGCCGGGCCGCGGACCCGCCTCGACCGCGACACCCGCCGCCGCCGCGAGCGCGATCGCGACCCCGATCCTCAGCTTGAACAGGTTGAGCAGCGCTCTCACTTCAGCGGCCAGAGCGTGGAAAGGTACTTCCAGTTGATGAAGTAGTAGAGGACGAAGGACACCAGGAACACCATCGCCAGCGTGAACGTCCCCGGCGCGACCATGCCGCCGGCGCCGATGCCCGGATGGTGCGCGGCGATCGCCGCCGCGACGGGCTTGGGCGCGGGGGCGATGCCGTCACGCGCGCGCACCTGCGCGAACCCCGGTGTCTCGATTTTCTTGCCGAGAAACACCGAGCCCACGGTGATCAGCAGGTACATCGCGCCGCCGACGATCGCGATCACGCCGGTGACCCCGGCGAGCCCCATCATCAGCCAGGCCGCCCCGGGGAATTCGTAGGGGAAGGCGTTGCCGGCGAAGCTCATGTCCCAGTGCCGGCGCGGCACGCCGAGCGTGCCCGCGCCCATCAGGAACAGCGACACGCCCGCCATGCCCAGCCCGAACACGTAGGGCTGCCATTTCGCCATGCCCGGGAACATCAGCTCGCGGCGGAACAGCACCGGGATGAGGAGGTAGGTGAGGCCCATGAAGGCGAGCGTGGTGCCGACCACCACCGTGGCGTGGAAGTGCCCCGGCACGTACAGCGTGTTGTGGATGATGAGGTTGAGCTGCTCGGTGCCCATCATCACGCCCGAGATTCCGCCGAGGAAGCCGAAGCCGATGAGCGAGATGAACATGGAGGAGAACACCGGGTTGCCCCAGGGCGCCTTCCTCAGCCACTCGAACAGGCCCTGGTTGTAGCCCTTCTCGCGCTGCGCCACCTCGATCGAGCCGGGGACCGTGAGGCCGTGGACCATCGAAGCGAGCACCGCGAGGTACATCGCGTAGCTGGTGTTGAAGATCTTCCAGTTCGAGGTGAGGCCCGGGTCGGCGAGCAGGTGGTGCGCGCTCGCCAGCTGCAGGAACAGGATGTACAGCAGGAACGCGCCGCGGCTCACCTTTTCCGACATGGGCTTGGCGCCGAACACGATGGCGGCGACGGCATACCAGACCGCGACGTGCGCCGAGACGTTGATCTGCTGCGAGGAGTGGCCGAACGCCCACCACACGGTGCGGTACATCAGCGAGTCGATGTGCGAGACCAGCCCGACCGACCAGAGGAAGGTCGGGATGAGGATGATCGCGCCCGCGGCAATGGTGAATACGGCGATGATCCCGGCGGTGATCGCGCCGAAGGTCACCAGCGGCACCGAGCCGTTGTAGGTGCGCTCGGCCTTGCCGACCACCAGCGTGCCGAAGAAAACGAAGCAGGCGATGAGCGCGCCGACGGCGAACAGGATCAGGCCCAGGTAGAAGGTCGGATGCGCGCCCATCGGCGCGTAGGAGGTGAACATGACGCTCGAGTCGCCGCGCAGCACCGAGTAGTTGTTGACCAGCGCGCCGACCACCATCAGCCAGAAGCCCGCCCAGCCCATCCCCGGCGTCGCCAGCCGGCATTTGAGCAGCGTGCTCGCCGCGAAATACAGCACCGCGATCTCGAAGAAGATGATCCAGAACACCAGCATGTTCAGGCCGTGCGCCGTGAGCACCTGGTAGAACAGGTCGGGCGGCAGCAGATGGACCGCCTGCCAGCGCGTCAGCATCACGCCGATGGCGAGGATGCCGCCGATCAGCAGCGACACCACCGCGGCGACCGCGTTCCAGCGCATCAGCTTCTCGGCGGGCTCGTGGAACACCAGCCCGGTGCTCGGGCAGGTGCGGAACATCCGGTTGACGGCCATGCGTGGTCTCCCTTACTTCACGACGTAGAGGCGGCTCGCCATCGTGTGATGGTTGACGCCGCAGTACTCGTTGCAGATGATCGAGAAGGTGCCCGGCGCGGTCGGCGTCACGGTGAGGACGTGCTCATAGCCGGGATGGACCTGGATGTTGATGTTCTCTGGCTGCAGCGAGAAGCCGTGCAGCCAGTCCATCGACATGAGGTGGATGCGGTAGGACTTGCCGGCCTCGAGCTCGAGGATCGGGTACCAGCGCCAGAGCTGCGCGATCAGGTAGACGTCGGATCCGGCGGGCGGGCGCACCACCGGCACCTTGAGATCGCCGCCCTCCTCGCGCACCTTGTACTTCTGGATCATTTCCTCGGCCTTCTTCGAGAAGTCGCCCGGGTTGGCGCGGTAGGCCTCGTTGGCGAGGTTCTGCTGCCCGTAGACGTGCCAGAACGGCATCATGAAGAACATGATCAGGCACCAGAGCAGCGCGATCACGATCCAGATCAGCTCGACGCGGTCGAGCGGCTGCTTCCACCACACCCGCTCCGCAGGCGGCAGGATTGCGCTCATCGGCTTCCCCTCTTCGGCCTCATTTCGCTATGGGCAGGGACACGATCTCCATCACGCCCCAGACGATGTACAGCACGGTCGGCATCGCGATGCCGAGAAACAGCAGCAGGAACGGGTTGTCCAGCAGCTGCTGCATGACCGGGACCGGCTCCTCCGGAATGTCTTCCTCGACGCGTTCGTTGCTCATCTCGGCCTCTTCGGATGGAAGGACTGGCCGAGTTAAGCAGCGCGCCGCCGCGCTTTGCTTAATGTGGATCAAGCTTTTCGGGGCGGACCCCGGCAGCATTGGCGCTCGATGGCCCGCACCGAGTCGAATCGCGCAGCGCGCCTGCTGCTTTGCTGCGCCGCAACCGGGGCCGTGCTCACGCTGATCGTCGTCTACGCGAGCGCGGCCATCCGGCTCGGGCAGGCGGCGGCCCCGCCGCTCGGAGCGGATGCGCTGGCGGTTCTGCGCGTCGTGCATCGCGCCGCGGCGTCGCTCGAGGTCGTGGTTGCCCTGTTGCTGGCCTGGCTCGCGTGGCGCGCGCGCGACGAGAAGCCGCAACTGGCACGCGCTGTGGGGCTCGTCCTGGTGCTCACGATTTTTCTATCGGTGCTCGGAGTCGCCGCCGGCCGGACGCCGCCGCCCGCAGCGGCGCTGGGCAACGTGCTCGGCGGCCTCGCGCTCGTTGCCGCGTTCGCCTGGATCCTCGGCGGCTTGCGCGCGCGCGCGCCGCTGCCCGGCAACCGTGCTTCACTGCCCGCCGCGGTGCTGCTCGCCGCGCAATGCGCGCTCGGCGCATCGCTCGCGACCCTGCCGGGGGCGTGGGTCTGGGCCGCGATCCCGGCCCACGGCATTCTCGGCATCGTCCTTGCGGCGATGATGCTCCTGCTGTTGCGGCGCGCAGCGGGCGTCGCGCTGGCGTGCGCGGTGCCGCTCGCGGGTTTCAGCGTGCTGCATCTCGACGATTCCGCCTTCGCCGCCTTCGCGCACGCGGCCGCGGCGGCGCTGCTGCTCGTCGTGGCCGCGCATGCACGGCTTCGCGCGGCTTGACTCACATCAAGGGCGGAACGACCGACCTGCGCAATCGTGATCGAAATGGTGAGTCTCGCAAACGTCGTCGGGGAAACCTTGCGCACTGCGCGCGCCCGCCAGTGGCCGGCGTACCGCATGCAGTTCGCCGCCTTGCGCGAGGCGCTCGAGGCGCAGCTCGCGCCGGGCGAGGAGGACCTGCGCATCCGCCTCGACGTGCTGCACGCCGCGACGCCCGACCAGGACCCGGAGGGCTACCTCGCCGAGCTCGAGCAGCTCGCGCAGCTGCTCGCCGAGCGCGGCCTGCTCGAGCTCGAGGTGGCCGAGCGCCGTCCCGCGCTCGACCTGCGCGGGCTGCAGCCGCCCGAGCCGATCACGCGCATCCTCGCGGCGCTCGAGCACGCGCCGGGCGAGCCGCTGCGCGCGATCCTGCCGCACGAGCCGGTGCCGCTGTACCGCCTGCTGCGCGAGCGCGGCTTTTCCTGCAGCGGCGCGCCGCGCGCCGACGGCGGCTTCGAGGTGCTCATCGAACGTGCTTGATATACATCAAACCCCCGGCGGGCCCCATGGCGCACGCTTGCGGCTTGCCCCGGTCAATCCAGCGGAGGTCCTCGTGAAATTTTCGCAGTTCGCAGTGCTCCTGATGTCGCTCTCGTTCGCGTCCGCGCATGCCCAGCCCACGCAGCCGGGCCGCGCGCCGGTAACCGAGCCGGAGATCCGCTACCAGGCGGGCGGCTCGCCGCTGGCGCAGGAGGAGATGCACCAGGACATCAATCCAAAGGCGCCCAAGATGACCAAGGAGGAGTTCGACAAAGGGCGCAAGATCTATTTCGAGCGCTGCGCCGGCTGCCATGGCGTGCTGCGCAAGGGCGCGACCGGCAAGCCGCTCACGCCGGACATCACGCTCGCCAAGGGCAGCGAGATCCTCAAGGTGTTCATCAAGTACGGCTCGCCGGCCGGCATGCCCAACTGGGGCACCGCGGGCGAGCTCACCGACGCCGAGGTCGACCTGATGGCGCGCTACATCCAGCAGACGCCTCCGACCCCTCCGGAGTGGGGCCTGGCGGACATGAAGAAGACGTGGAAAGTGGTGGTGCCGGTCGACAAGCGCCCGAAGAAGAAGGAGAACGCCTACAACATCGACAACATCTTCGCCACCACGCTGCGCGACACGGGCGAGGTGGCGCTGATCGACGGCGACACGAAGAAGATCATCAATATCGTCAAGACCGGCTACGCGGTGCACATCTCGCGCACCTCGGGCTCGAAGCGCTACGTCTACACCATCGGCCGCGACGGCAAGCTCAACCTGATCGACCTGTGGATGGAGAAGCCGGACAACGTCGCCGAGATCCGCATCGGGCTGGAGGCGCGCTCGGTGGAGACCTCGCGCGCCAAGGGCTACGAGGACAAGCTCGCCATCGCGGGCGCCTACTGGCCGCCGCAGTACGTGATCATGAAGGGCGACACGCTCGAGCCGCTCAAGATCATGGCCACGCGCGGCATGACGGTGGGCGACCAGGAGTTCCATCCCGAGCCGCGCGTCGCCTCGATCGTGGGCACGCACTCCAAGCCCGAGTTCGTGGTGAACGTGAAGGAGACGGGCAAGATCCTGCTCGTCAACTACAAGGACATCCGCAACATCAACGTCACCGAGATCGAGGCCGCCAAGTTCCTGCACGACGGCGGCTGGGACTCGACCAAGCGCTATTTCCTGGTCGCGGCCAACCAGTCCAACAAGATCGCGGTGGTCGACACCAAGGTCGGCAAGCTGGAGAAGCTGATCGACGTCGACAAGATCCCGCACCCGGGGCGCGGCGCGAACTTCGTCGACCCGAAGCACGGCCGCGTCTGGGCGACCGGGCACCTCGGCAGCGAGAAGATCGCGCTGATCGGCACCGACCCGAAGCGCAAGGACTCCGCCTGGAAGGTGGTGCGCATGCTCGACGGCCAGGGCGGCGGCAACCTCTTCATCAAGACGCACCCGAAATCGAAGAACCTCTGGGTGGACACGCCGCTCAACCCGGACCCGAAGATCGCGCAGTCGATCGCGGTGTTCGACATCGCCAACCTCGACAAGAAGCCCGAGGTCCTGCCGATCGCGGAGTGGGCGAACCTCGGCGAAGGCGCCAAGCGCGTCGTGCAGCCCGAGTACAACAAGGCGGGCGACGAGGTGTGGTTCGCGGTCTGGAGCGCGAAGAACCAGGAGTCGGCGCTCGTCGTGGTGGACGACCGGACGAGAAAGCTCAAGGCCGTGATCAAGGACCCGAGGATCATCACGCCGACCGGGCATTTCAACGTCTACAACACGACCTACGACATCTACTAGAGGACCGGGATGATGAAAGCACTGACCCTGGCCGCGGCCGTAGCGGCGCTCTTCGCGGCCAACGCCGCCCGCGCCGACGAGGCGCTCGCCAAGAAGTACAACTGCACGACCTGCCACGCGTTGGACAAGAAGGGCGTCGGTCCGGCCTACAAGGACGTGGCGAAGAAGTACAAGGGCCAGGCCGATGCCGCGGCCAAGCTCGCCGAGAAGGTGAAAAAGGGCGGGCAGGGCGTCTGGGGCGCGGTGCCGATGCCGCCCAACCCGGCGGTGCCCGACGGCGACATCAAGAAGCTGGTGGAGTGGGTATTGAAGATGGGCTGAGCAGGGCGGGCGCGCCGCGCGGCTTCGCGCTCTTCGCGCTCGGCTTTCGGCCCATGTACCTGCTCGCCGGGCTGTACGCGGCGCTCGGCGTGCCGATCTGGGCGGCGCAGTACGCCGGCTGGCTGCCGGGCGCGGACGCGCTCTGGCACGCGCACGAGATGCTCTTCGGCTACACGTTCGCCGTGATCGCGGGCTTCCTGCTCACGGCGGTGCGCAACTGGACCGGCCTGTTGACGCCCTCGGGCCGCGCGCTCGCGGCCGTCGCGGGACTGTGGATCGCCGCGCGGCTGAGCGCGCTCGTCTCGCTCCCGCTCGCGCCGCTTTTCGACGCTGCCTTCGCCGCGGCGGTGGCGTGGGGCATCGGCCGGCCGATCCTCGCGAGCCGCAACCGCAACTGGTTCTTCGTCCTGCTCGTGCTCGCGCTCGGCGCCGCGAGCGGCGCATTCCTCGCCTGGCCGCGCCTTGCGCTGAGCGCGGGGCTGGACCTGGTGCTGTTCATCATCGCCGTGATGGCCGGGCGGGTGATACCCGGATTCACCAACAATGCGATTCCCGGAGCCGGCGCGCGGCGCAATCAGCCGCTGGAGCACGCCGCGCTCGGCACGCTCCTCGTGCTGCTGGTCGCCGATCTTCTGCAGCTCGCGCAAGCCGCCGCGGTGATCGCCCTGGGCGCGGCGGCGCTGCACGCTGTTCGCGCGGCACTGTGGGCGCCGTTCAGGACGACGGGCAAGCCGATCCTCTGGATCCTGCACCTTTCCTACGCCTGGGTGGTCGTGCACCTGCTGCTGCGCGGCTTCGCCGGCTTCGATCTCGTCAATCCGCTGCTCGCCACGCACGCGCTCACCGTGGGCGCGATCGGCGGGCTGACGCTGGGCATGATGACGCGCACGGCGCGCGGCCACACCGCGCGGCCGCTCGAGGCGGGGAGGGCGGAGGTGGCGGCCTACGTCCTGGTGCACGCCGCCGCGGCGGTGCGCGTGCTGCTGCCTTTGGCCTTCCCGCTCGCCTACCGCGAGAGCGTGATCGCTTCGGCCCTGCTCTGGGGCGCGGCGTTCGCGATCTTCTGCATCGCGTTTTACCCGATCCTCTCGCGCCCGCGGCTCGACGGCCGGGAGGGTTGACCCATGTTCAAGCGCATCGATCACATCGAGCTGCTGACCGCGCAGCCGGAACGGGCGGTCAGGTTCTACACCGAGGCGCTCGGCTTCAGGGTGCGGGCGAGCGCTCGCGGCGCGCCCACGCCGCGCGGGCCGCTCGACCTCGTCTCT
>JBFLYF010000053.1:0-13150 GCA_040756795.1 Pseudomonadota bacterium | reverse complement strand
TGTTTGAAACGGTGGTCTCCACGCGCCCGGGCGCCACGGCGGCGGTGAGCACCGCGATGGGCTTGGGCCGGCTCGCCCACCAGGCGGCCGCGGCGGCCGCGGCCACGGCGAGGCCGGCGAGGGCAAAACGCGCGGAAAGTCTCATCGGGTGGATTGTGCCGCGCCCGGCTCTTGCGCGCTTGATCCCGCGCAACCCCGCCTAGCCGCCGAGCGCAGCGGCGATCGCCCGCTCGCGCGCCTGGTCCACCAGCGCCGGGATCGCCGCCGGGGCCGAAGCGCGGCGCGCGATCTCCCCGGCGTCGACCGCGGCCGCCGCGTGCAGGGCTTTCTCGAGCTTCGCCTTGTCGAACCCGGGCACGGCGAGCGTGGCGAGCTCGAGCAGCTGCGCGAAGCGCTGCGCGCGGCGGAAAGCGTCCGCTGTCTTCAGAATCTGCAGCATCTCCTCGGCGGAGTTCCCGGCCGAAGCGATCCTGCTTCCCAGCCTCACCCCCAGCAGCGCGAGCTCGCGCTCCTCGTTCGGCACGCGCAGCCGCTCGCAGAGCGCGGCCGCCTCGCCTTCGGTCAGCGGCCAGCAGAGCAGCGCGAAGCGCACCGCGAGCGGCCCGGAGAAGCTTTGCGGAATCTCGCGCAGCTCCGGGAGCAGCCGCGCGCGCAGGCTGCAGCGCTCGAGCGCCTCGAACATGCGCTCCGGGCGCGGCTCGGCGAGCCCGCGCGCGAGCTCCTGCCAGGCGCGCTCCGGCACGAGCGCGTCGGCCTCCCCCGATTCGACCATGCCGCGCATCATCGCCATGGTCTCCTCGGCGATGCGAAAGCCGAAGCGCGCCGCGAAGCGCGCCACGCGCAGGATCCGCACCGGGTCCTCGGCGAAGGCGGGGCTGACGTGGCGCAGCACGCCGTCGCGCAGGTCCCGTTTTCCGTTGAAGGGGTCGATCAGCGTGCCGTCGGGCGCCTTCGCCATGGCGTTGATGGTGAGATCGCGCCTCGCGAGGTCCTCCTCGAGCGTCACATCGGGCGCGCTGTAGACGGTGAAGCCGCGGTAGCCGCGCCCGCTCTTTCGCTCGGTGCGCGCGAGCGCGTACTCCTCGCGGGTCTTCGGGTGCAGGAACACCGGGAAGTCCCTGCCCACGGGCTTGAAGCCGGCGGCGACCATCGTCTCCGGGGTTTCCCCCACCACGACATAGTCCCGGTCCTCGACCGGGAGGCCGAGCAGCTCGTCGCGCACGGCCCCGCCGACCGCGTAGGCCTTCACCAGGCTATCTGCGCGCGCGCCAGCGCAGCTGCGCGAAGCGCTCGCGCGGGGCGGTCGCGCGCTCGGCCGCGGGCGCGAGCCAGGCCGGGGCGAGCGTCTCGAGCGCCGCGGGCTCGAGGCCGAAGGGGAACGCGCAATCGCACACGCTCGGCACCTGCATCGAGCGGTAGTTGTCGCGCGTCATCAGCTTCACCGGCAGCAACTCCATGAGCCAGGCTTGCAGGTAGGAAAGCCGGTCGGGCAGCCCGAGGACGAGCCGCCGCCGGCCCGAGAGCGCGCAAGCAATCTCGACCAGCTCGCGCAGCGTGTACTGGCGCGGGCCGCACAGGTCGTAGCGCCGGCCCGCCGCCTCGCGCGCTTCCAGCGCGGCGAGGAACGCGCGCACCACGTCGCCTACGTACACCGGCTGGAATCGCGCGTCCGGACTCGGGATGAACAGCGCGGGGAAAATCCGGGAAAGAAGAGCGAACTGGTTCAGGAAGCGGTCCTCCGGCCCGAAGATCACCGAGGGCCGGAACACGGTCACCGCGAGATCGTCGGCGGCGAGCACCGCCTGCTCGCCGATGCCCTTGGAGCGCAGGTATTCCGAGGGCGCATCGGGCACGGCGCCGAGCGCGCTCATGTGCAGCAGCCGCGGCACGCGCGCGCCGCGGCAGGCGTTGACCAGGCCCTGGGCGAGCTCTACGTGCGCCGCGGCGAAATCCGGGCCGTAGTCGTTCGGCCCGCGCTCGTCGCGCCGGCCGCGCCGGCTGTGCAGCACTCCCGCCAGATTGATCACCGCGTCGCGCCCGGCGGCGAGCCGCTCGAGCGCCCCGGCCTGGAGCACGTTCGCCTCGACCACCTCCACCGTGGGCAGCAGAATCAGGTGCTTGGCGCGCTCGCGGCGGCGCGTGGGCACCGTGACGCGCGCGCCGCGCGCGGCGAGCGCCGCGACCAGGTGCCGGCCTACGAAGCCCGACCCCCCGACCACCAGCAGGTCCGCGTACCTCAAGGCAGCTCCTCGTTGAAGCGCTCGGCGGCCGACCGCGCGGGGATGAGGCCGAGGCGCTCCTTGAGCGGCACGAGCTTGCCGCCGAGCAGTTGCGCGTAGTACATGGTGTTGGCCATCACTTTCTTCACGTAGTCGCGCGTCTCGTTGAAGGGAATGGTCTCGGCGTAGATCGCGCCTTCGAGCGGACGCGCATCGCGCCAGCGGCGCGCCCGGCCCGGCCCCGCGTTGTAGGCGGCGGAAGCGAGCACCGGGTGGCCGAGGTCGTCCAGCACGAGCCTCAGGTAGCTCGCGCCGAGCGTGACGTTGGTCGGCACCTCGGCGACGCGCGAGGGCCGGTAGTCGCGCAGGCCGATTCTCTTCGCCACCCAGCGCGCGGTCCTCGGCATGAGCTGCATCAGGCCGCGCGCGCCGGCGGAGGACCTCGCATCCACGATGAAACGGCTTTCCTGGCGCACCAGGCCGAGGATCCAGGCTTCCTCCAGGCCGTAGGCGCGCGCCTGCTCGTTGAACACCTCGCGGAACGGCGCCAGGAACCGCACCTTGTAGTTGTGCAGGCGCTCGGTGCGGTCGGCGGTGTTGATGGCGCGGTCGAAGACCCCGGCACGGCGCGCGAGCTCGGCGGCGGCGAGCAGCTGCGCGTCGTCCATGGAACGGATGGTGAAGAGCCACTCGCGCGTCGCCTCGGTGCGCAGCTCGAGCCGATAGAGCTCGAGCGCGCGCGCGAGGCCCGCGTTGCCGCGCGCCGCGGCGACCTCCTCCTCGCTCGGCACGTGATCGGGCTCCGGCACCGCGACCATGAAGCCCAGCTCCTCGGCGGCGAGCAAGCCGTAGAAATTCGGCAGCCCGGAAATTCGCAGGTAGTAGGCGCGTGCGCCGTCCTCGCGGCCCTGCGCGCCGAGCGCGCGGCCGTACCAGTAGGTCCACGCCGGGTCCTGGCGCGCGGTGAGCGACATGCGGTCGATCGCGTCGCGCACCGCCTGCCAGTCTGCGGCGCGCAGCGCGACGCGCGCCTTCCAGGCGAGCTGCTCGTCGCTCAAGGACGCCTCGTCGGCGAGCCGGTACCAGTCGTTCGCCGCGGGCGAGAGGCGCCGCGCGGCCTCGTAGGCGACCCGGCCCCAGAGGTCGCGCGCGTCCTCGGGCGGCAGGCGCTCGCCGAGCTTGCCGCGCAGCACCTCGGCCGCGGCCTCGGGGTCGCTCTTCGCGAGGCGCACGACCGCGAAAAGCACGAGCTCGCGCGTCGCGCGCGGCTCGAGGTTCCTCGGCGGCGCGGCGAGCAGCCTCTTCGGCGCGGTGACCGCCTGGTTGAGCAGCCGCTCGTCGTGCGTCTCGCCCGCGGGCAGCGCGCCGAGCGTGCGCCGCGCCGCGCTCACCAGCCCGTTCTCGAAGAGCAGGCGCGCGCGGCGCCAGATCTGGTCGGCATCCATGCGCCCGTCGGCGCGCAAGCGCTCGGCGAGCGCCTCGCAGCCCTGCGAGAGCTCGCGCGGCTCGAGCCACACCGCCTTCGCCTCCTCCCAGGCGCTCGCGTCGCCGCGCGCCAGGCGCGCGAGCCACGCGTAGCAGCGGATCTCGAGGTCGTCGCGCACGAGCAGCGGCAGCTCGCGCTCGAATTTCTCCCATTCGCCGCGTCGCCCGAGCTCCCGCAGCCAGTCGGCGCGCAGCCGCTCGGCGAGAGTGCTCCCCGCCTCGCGCTCGAGGAAGGCGCGCGCCTCCTCGTCGGCGGCCTCTTCGAGCCGCAGCTTCAGGCGCCAGTACTCCAGGTACGGCGCGAGCAGGTGGCCTTCGCCGACCTTCGCCGCGGCCTTCTGCAGCTTGAGCGCATCTCCCGCGCGGAACGCGTCGTACGCGGCGAGAATCGCCTGGTCGCCGTCAGGTGCTTTCGGCGCCGCGTTCCCGCCGATCGCCGCGGCGAGCAGCAGGAGCGAACAGAAAGACCTAAAAATCATGGGGTAAGCTTAGCACCGGGCAGGGCAGCGTGCATGAACACGGATCAACTCAAAGCGTGGCGCAAGGCCGAGCGCGCGCGCCTCATCGCGGCGCGCGAAGCGCTCGGCGCCGAGGCGCGCGAGAAGATCCGGCACCGCATCGACGCGCACCTCGAGCGCGCCTTTCCGGGCCTTGCCACGGCAAAGCTCGCCTTCTGCTGGCCGATCCGAGGCGAGTACGACGCGCGCCACATCGCAAGAACGCTGCGCAGCCGCGGCGCGTTGACCGCGCTCCCCGTGGTCGTCGCGCGCGGACAGCCGCTCATCTTTCGCGAGTGGCACCCGGGCGTCGCGCTGGCCAAGGGCCCGCTCGATATCCCCTACCCGGTCGACTCTCCGCTCGTGGTGCCGGAGGCCGTGCTGCTGCCGATGAACGGCTGGGACGCGGCCGGCTATCGGCTCGGCTATGGGGGAGGTTTTTTTGATCGAACCTTGAAGAATTTCGCAAAGAGACCGGCGGTGATCGGCGTCACCTGCGAGCTCGCCCGGATCGAGACCATCCACCCCCAGAGCTGGGACGTCCCGGTCGATTGGGTGGTCACCGAGCGCGGCATCTACCGCCGCGACCCCGAGGGCCTCGCCTTCCTCGGCGAGCCGCCCGCGGGCGAGCCGAGCGCGCTCGCCTCACCGGTCTGCTACGCCGCCGAGATCGCGCCCGGCTATTTCGGCGAGCGAAAGGATTAGATGCCACTGCTCGCCCAGGCCGATGGCATTACCGCGGTCGTGGAGCGCTGGCTGGACGAGTTCCGGCGCGTGCTCGGGGCGCACGGCAACACGGCGCTCGGCGCGCTCTTCCAGGCCGACAGCTACTGGCGGGACGTGCTTGCGCTGACCTGGCGCATCCGGACCGTGCGCGGCCGCGAGCACCTGGTGCCCGAGCTGAAGGCGCGCGCCGTGGAGGCCCGCGTTGCCGCCATCGCGATCGACCGCGAGCGCACCGCGCCGCGCGAGGTGACGCGCGCCGGCGCAAAGGCGATCGAGGCGATCCTGCGCTTCGAGACCGCCGCGGGCCGTTGCAGCGGCGTTCTGCGCCTCACCCGCGATGCGGCGGACGACCGACCCAAAGCCTGGACGCTCTTCACGACGCTGGATGAGCTCAAGGGGTTCGAGGAGCGCGTCGGGCGGCTGCGGCCCGGCGGCCATTCCTACTCGCGCGAGTTCCGCGGCCCGAACTGGCTCGACCTGAGGAAGTCGGACGCGGCGTACGCGAACCGCGAGCCGGCGGTGCTGATCGTCGGCGGCGGCCATGCCGGCCTCTCACTCGCCGCGCGCCTCAGGCAGCTGGGAGTCGATGCACTGGTGATCGACCGCTGGCCGCGCGTCGGCGATAACTGGCGGCGGCGCTATCACGCGCTCACGCTGCACAACCAGGTCCACGTGAACCACCTGCCGTACCTGCATTTCCCGCCGAACTGGCCGGTCTACATCCCGAAGGACAAGATCGCCGGCTGGCTCGAGTCCTACGTCGAGGCGATGGAGCTCAACTACTGGACCGGCACCGAGTTCCTGGGCGGCAGCTATGACGCAGCATCGGCGCGCTGGTCGGTGGCGCTGCGCCGCGCCGACGGCGGCAGGCGCACGCTGTATCCGCGCCACGTCGTCCTCGCGACCGGCGTGAGCGGGATCCCCAACCTTCCGGACATCCCGACGCTCGCGGATTTCCGGGGCAAGATGGTCCATTCCCACGGCTACGACGACGGCGAGGCCTGGGCGGGCAAGCGCGCGCTCGTCCTCGGCACCGGCAACAGCGGCCACGACATCGCGCAGGACCTGCATTCCGGCGGCGCGAGCGTGACGCTGGTGCAGCGCGGCTCGACGCACATCGTGAATCTGGAGCCGAGCGCGCAGCTGCCCTACGCGCTCTACGACGAAGGCCCGCCGCTCGAGGACTGCGACCTGATCGCCGCCTCGATGCCCTTCGCGCTCGCGCGCAGGAGCCACGAGCTGCTCACCGCAAGGGCGAAGGAGCTCGACCGCGAGCTGCTCGAAGCGCTCGCGCGCGTCGGCTTCGAGCTCGACGACGGCGACGCCGGCGCCGGCTGGCAGTTCAAGTACCTGACGCGCGGGGGCGGCTACTACTTCAACGTCGGCTGCTCCGACCTGGTGGCGAGCGGCGCGATCCGTCTGGTGCAGTTCGCCGACATCGAGCGCTTCGAGCCCGAGGGAGCGCGCCTGCGCTCGGGCGAGTTGCTGCGCGCCGACCTCGTCGTGCTGGCAACCGGCTACAAGGGACAGGAGGCGCTGGTGGGCAGGCTCTTCGGCGCCGAGGTCGCGGCGCGCGTCGGCCCGATCTGGGGGTTCGACGAGGGGCAGGAGCTGCGCAATATGTACGTGCGTACCGCGCATCCGGGCCTGTGGTTCATCGCCGGCAGCTTCGCGCAGTGTCGCATCTACTCGCGCTGCCTTGCCCTGCAGATCAAGGCCCAGGAGGAGGGCCTGCTGCCGCAGGGGGAAGGGCTGCTCGCGCTCGCCTAGCGCTTCAGCGCGAGCGTCAGCCCGTCGCCGATCGGCACGAGCGAGAGCTCGATGCGCCGGTCGCGGTGGAGCTTCCTGTTGAAGGCGCGGATGGCGCGCGTATCCTCGCTCTGGTCGCGCCGGTTGATGGGGCGCCCATACCACAGCGTGTTATCGATCGCGATCAGGCCGCCGCGGCGCACGAGCGCGAGGCAGCGCTCGTAGTAGCTGGCGTAGTTCGCCTTGTCCGCGTCGATGAAAGCGAGGTCGAAGGGGCCTTTGAGCTTCTTCAGGGTTTCGACCGCCTCTCCGATCCTCAGTTGAATCTTCTTTTCCACTCCTGATCTTTTCCAGAACTGCCGCGCAATCGAAGTCCATTCGACGCTCCGATCACAGCAAACAATCCTGCCGGAAGCCGGCAGCGCGAGCGCCATGGCGAGCGCGCTGTAGCCGGTGAAGGTGCCGATCTCGAGGATGCGCCGCGCGCCGCTGAGGCGCACGAGCAGCTGCAGGAACTGGCCCTGCTCGGGCGCGATCTGCATGTTCGCGTCCGGCATGCGCTGCGTGAGCATCCGCAGCGATTTCTGAGCTTTTGTCTCTCTCGAAGAATTCTGAATCAGATACGCATGCAGCGCATGCGACATCTGCAGCGTCTTCGCGGTCACGAGGCGAGGAAGAGCCGGTAGGCCGGGTTGCGCGTTTCGGCGGCGTAGGGGTAGCCCAGGCGCGCGAGGAAGCGCCGGAAGTCGCCCATCTCGCGCCGCGGCACCTGCATGCCTACGAGCACGCTGCCGTAGTCGGCGCCGAGGTTGCGGTAGTGGAACAGGCTGATGTTCCAGGTGGGGTTCATCGAGCGCAGGAACTTCATGAGCGCGCCGCGCCGCTCGGGAAACTCGAAGCGGTAGAGCAGCTCGTCTTTTGCGAGCGCCGAGCGGCCGCCCACCATGTGGCGCACGTGCTCCTTCGCCATCTCGTTGTCCGAGAGGTCGAGCGTGCCGCAGCGGGCGCGCTCGAGCCGCCGCACGATGCGCGCGGTCTCCTCGCGGCCGTGCACGCCCACCCCTACGAAGATGTGCGCCTCGCGCGGCCCGGACATGCGGTAGTTGAACTCGGTGATGTCGCGCCCGCCGAGCGCATCCAGGAACCGCCGGAAGCTGCCGCGGCGCTCGGGGATGGTGACCGCGAGCACCGCCTCGCGATGCTCGCCCAGCTCCGCCTGCTCGGCGACGAAGCGCAGGCGGTCGAAGTTGGTGTTGGCGCCCGAGGCGACGGCCACCAGCGTCTTGCCCTTCGCGCCGCGGCGCTCCACCCAGGCCTTCGCCCCCGCCACCGCGAGCGCGCCCGCGGGCTCGAGCACCACGCGCGTATCCTCGAACACGTCCTTGATCGCGGCGCAGATCTCGTCGGTGTCCACCAGCACCATCTCGTCCACGAGCTCGCGCGCGAGGCGATAGGTTTCCTCGCCGACCTGCTTCACCGCCACGCCGTCGGCGAACAGGCCCACGTGATCGAGCACCACGCGCCGGCGCGCCTTCAGCGACCTTGCCATCGCGTCGGCATCCCGCGGCTCGACGCCGATCACGCGCACCGAAGGGCGCAGGCGCTTGACGTACGCCGCGATGCCGCCGATCAGCCCGCCGCCGCCGACCGGGACGAAAAGCGCGTGGATCGGGCGCGTGTGCTGGCGCAGGATCTCCATGCCGATCGTTCCCTGCCCGGCGATCACCTCGGGGTCGTCGTAGGGGTGAACGAAGCTGAAGCCGCGCCGGCGCTTCAGGCGCATGGCGTGCGCGTAGGCGTCGCTGTAGGAATCGCCGCGCAGCACCACTTCGGCGCCGCGCGCGGCTACCGCTTCCACCTTGATGCGGGGCGTCGTGACCGGCATCACGATCACCGCGCGGCAGCCGAGCTTCTGCGCCGCGAGCGCGACGCCCTGCGCGTGGTTGCCCGCGCTCGCCGCGATGACGCCCTTCGCGAGCTTCGCCGGCGCGAGCTGCGCCATCTTGTTGTAGGCGCCGCGCAGCTTGAACGAGAACACCGGCTGCAGGTCCTCGCGCTTCAAGAGCAGCCGGTTGCCGAGGCGCTTGGAGAGCGCGGGCGCGAGATCGAGCGGCGATTCGATCGCCACGTCGTAGACGCGCGCCGCGAGGATGCGCTCGAGGTAGTCGGCCGGCTTCACCCCCGAAAGGCTAGCACAGCGTTCTAGCCGTACTTGAAGAAGCCTTCGCCCGACTTCCTGCCGAGCTTGCCGGCCGCCACCATCTCCACCAGCAGCGGCGCCGGGCGGTACTTCGGATCCTTGAAGCCCTCGTAGAGCACCTGCAGCACCGCGAGCTCTACATCCAGGCCGATGAGGTCGCACAGCGCGAGCGGCCCGATCGGGTGATTGGCGCCGAGCTTCATCGCGTTGTCGATCGCTTCCGCGCTCGCCAGACGCTCGCCGAGCGCGAAGATCGCCTCGTTGATCATCGGGCAGAGGAGGCGATTGACGACGAAGCCGGGCGAGTTCCTCACCTGCACCGGGGTCTTGCCGATCTTCCTCGTCAGCGCCTCGGTGGCGGCATAGGTTTCATCCGAGGTCTGCAGGCCGCGGATCAGCTCGACGAGCGCCATCATCGCCACCGGGTTGAAGAAGTGCATGCCGATCACCTTGTCGGCGCGCCTGGTGGCGGCGGCAAGCCGCGTGATCGAGATGGACGAGGTGTTGGTGGCGATCACCGCGCCCGCGGGCAGCAGCCGGTCGAGCTCGCCGAAGAGCTTCACCTTGAGCTCGAGGTTCTCGGTCGCCGCCTCGATCGCGAGGCCGCAGTCCTTGAGCGCCGCGAGATCGGCCGAGGTACGGATGCGCGCAAGCACCTGCGCCTTCTGCTCGGCGGTGATCTTCGACTTCTTCACGAGGCGCTCGAGGCTGCCCGCCACCGCCGCCATGCCGCGCTCGAGCTGCGCCGCCCCTACGTCGGTCATCACGACCTCGAGCCCCGCTGCCGCGAGCGCCTGCGCGATGCCGTTGCCCATGGTGCCGGCGCCGATGACGCCGATCCTGGAGAGTTCCATGCGATTCCTTTCCTCTGGAGGGTTTCGCCCCGGACTGTAGGCGCGGGCCGCCGGGGCGTTCTTGATCCTGCTTAAACGCGGCTCAGGCCACTTGCAGCTTGGCCACCGCGACGGCGAGCCATTTCACGCCCTGGCGGCCGAAGTTCACCTGCACGCGCGCCTCCATGCCGTCGCCCTCGGCGTCGACCACCACCCCGGCGCCGAAGCGGGGGTGCGTGACGTTCTGGCCGATGCGAAACGGGCTCGAATTCGCTTTTTCCCTGAATGGCTTTTCCGGCTTTTTCGAGAAAAACCCCATGACCGGCTGACGCGAGAAGCGCGGCGTCAGCCACTTCTTCAGGCCCTCCGGGATCTCTTCGAGAAAACGCGAGGGCAGGCTGTAGCGCGTCTGGCCGTGCAGCATCCGCGTCTGCGCGAAAGTGAGATACAGGCGCTCGCGCGCGCGCGTCAGCGCCACGTAGGCCAGGCGCCGCTCCTCCTCCAGCCCGTCGCGCTCGAGGAGGCTCTGCTCGTGGGGAAAGAGCCCCTCCTCCAGACCCGAGAGGAACACGCAATCGAACTCCAGGCCCTTCGCCGCGTGCACCGTCATCAGCTGCAGCGCATCCTGCCCTTCGGCCGCCTGGTGCTCGCCCGCCTCGAGCGCGGCGTGGGTGAGGAACGCGGTGAGCGGCGAAACCTCGCCGCCCGACTCGATCTCGCGCTCCTCCTGCGTGAAGGCAGCCGCGGCGTTCACCAGCTCGCCCAGGTTCTCGATCCTCTCGGCGCCCTCGCGCTCGCCCTTGTAATGCTCGAGGAGGCCGCTGCGTGCGACCACGAGCTCGACCACTTCCGGAAGAGAGAGGTTTTGCGTTTGCGTCTGCAGTTCCTCGATGAGCTTCCTGAAGTGCAAACCCTTCGAAGCAGAACCCAAAGCCTCGAAAAGCGAAACCCCCTTCTGCTTCGCCGTGTCCTGCAGCTGCTCGAGCGTGCGCGCGCCGATGCCGCGCGGCGGGAAGTTGGCGACGCGCAGGAACGCGTTGTCGTCCGCGGGGGTGGCCACCAGCCGCAGGTAGGCGAGCGCGTGCTTCACCTCGGCGCGCTCGAAGAAGCGCAGGCCCCCGTAGACGCGGTAGGGGATCGCGGCGCCGAACAGCGCGTGCTCGATGACGCGCGACTGGGCGTTCGAGCGGTACAGCACCGCGATCGCCGCGAGGCGCCTGCCCTCGCGCTTCAGCGCCGCGACCTCCTCGGCGACGAAGCGCGCCTCCTCGGCGTCGCTGCCGCCCTCGAAGACGCGCAGCGGCTCGCCCCGCCCGGCCGAGGTCCACAGGTTCTTGCCCAGGCGCTTGCGGTTGTTGGCGATCAGCGCGTTCGCCGCATCGAGGATGTTGCCGTGCGAGCGGTAGTTCTGCTCCAGGCGCACCACCTTGCCGCGCGCGTACTCGCGCTCGAACTCGGCGAGGTTGCCGACGTTCGCGCCGCGAAAGCCGTAGATCGACTGGTCGTCGTCGCCCACGGCAAAGAGGCTCGTCTCGCGCGCGCTGAAGAGCTTCAGCCACCGGTACTGCAGGGCGTTCGTGTCCTGGAACTCGTCCACCAGCACGTGCCTGAAGCGCTGCTGGTAATGCTCCCGCAGCATTTGATTTCGACTTAATAACTCGAAACTCCGCAAAAGAAGTTCCGCAAAATCCACGACACCCTCGCGCTGGCACTGCTCGTCGTAGGCGGCGTAGAGCCCGGCCTGGCGGCGCGCGAGGTCGGTCGCCGCCGGCACCGCGCCCGCGCGCAGGCCCTCCTCCTTGCAGGCGTTGATGAACTGCTGCAGCTCGCGCGGCGGCAGGCGGTCCTCGTCGACGTCGAGCGCGCGGCACAGGCGCTTCACCGCCGAGAGCTGGTCCTGCATGTCGAGGATCTGGAACTCGCGCGGCAGCGCGGCTTCGCGGTGGTGCGCGCGCAGCAGCCGGTTCGAAAGGCCGTGGAAGGTCCCGATCCAGAGGCCCCTCGGGCTCACGGGCAGCATCGCCGCAAGCCGCGTCACCATCTCGCGCGCCGCCTTGTTGGTGAAGGTGACCGCGAGCACGCCGCCCGGCGAAACGCGCTCGGACTTGATCAGCCAGGCGATGCGCGTGGTGAGCACGCGCGTCTTGCCGCTGCCCGCGCCGGCGAGCACCAGCGCGTGCCCTTCGGGCAGCGTGACCGCGGCGAGCTGTTCCGGGTTTAGGAGTTCGAGGCGAAGCGACAAAGCACGCCGATTATCGCACGCGCTCAGTTCAGCTTGATATCCAACTCCTTGATCAGTCTCGCGTACATCTCGTAGTCCTCGCGATAGACGCGCACGAACTGCTCCGGCGTCCCGCCCACCGGCTCCAGGCCGTACTGCGCGAAGCGCTCGCGCACCGCGGGCTCGGCGAGCGCCTTGCCGATCTCCGCGTTCAGGCGCGCCACCGCCGCGCTCGGCGAGCCCGCCGCCAGGAACAGCCCGAGCCACTGCTCGAGCACCAGGCCCTTCTGTCCCGTCTCCTCGTAGGTCGGAACTTCCGGCAGCGAAGCCGAGCGTGCGCGCGTGGTCTGGGCGAGGATCCTGAGCTTCCCGGCGCGGTAGTGCGGCAGCAGCGGCGTGTTGCCGAGCGATCCCAGCGGCACCTGCCCGCCCACGAGGTCGGTGATCGCCTGCCCGCCGCCCTTGTAGGGCACGTGCGTCAGGCGCACGCCGGCGAGCTTCGCGAACCACTCCGCGGCGATGTGCTGCAGCGACCCCGCGCCCGAGGTGGCGTAGGCGAGGCCGGGCTTCGCCTTCGCGAGCGCGATCAGCTCGGCGACCGTGCCTACGCCGAGCGAGGGATGCGCGGCGAGCACCACCGGCTGGCGGGTGAGCTGCACCACCGGCAGGAACTCCTTCGCCGGGTCGAAGGCGAGCTTGTACAGGTGCGGCGTAGAGGCGAGCGCGTCGGCCGTGGCGAGCACCAGATGGCCGTCGGCCGGCTGCTTGAGCACATATTCGGCGGCGACGTTGCCGCTTGCGCCGGTGCGGTTCTCGACCAGCACGCTCTGCCCGAGCGCCGGCGCGATGCGCTCGGCGAGCACGCGCACGGCGATGTCGGTAGAGCCCCCGGGCGGGAAAGCGACCACCATGCGCACCGGCTTCTGCGGCCAGGTCTGCGCCTGCGCGGCAGCGAGCGCGAAGGCAAGCGCTGGAAAAAGCAGGAATCGTTTGAGCATGCGGCCCTCCCTTGGCAGCATTGGCCTTTATAATCCGGCGCTTCCATGCAGGATCGCTACGACCCGCACCGCATCGAGCGCGACGCCCAGGCCTACTGGCAGCGCACGGCCTCGTTCCACGTCACCGAGGACCCGGCACGCAAGAAATTCTACTGCTTGTCGATGTTCCCGTACCCCTCGGGCAAGCTGCACATGGGACACGTCAGGAACTACACCATCGGC
>JBFLYF010000052.1:0-13311 GCA_040756795.1 Pseudomonadota bacterium | reverse complement strand
CGCGTCGCCCTTCGGGCTGCTCGACATGGCCGGAAACGTCTGGGAGTGGACTTCCAGCCGCTACACGGCAGGCGGCGAGGAAGTCGCGCTGCGCGGCGGCGGCTGGGGCAACGACCCGTACTGCCTGCGCGCAAGCTACCGGCACGGCAATCCGCCCGACATCGGCCTCGACATGGTGGGCTTTCGCTGCGCCGGTGACTGAAGTCAAGGGCGATCGCGCACCAGGCGGAAACCGATCAGGAGGTGCTTCATCTCCAAGGGCCGCGCGTGGCGCGCGGCGGGACGGCATACGCCGCAGCCCCTGTCGTCCCACGAGCCGCCCTTGACGATCGCGCGCCCGGGCGCGGCGAGCGTGGCGGTCCACTCGTACACCTGGCCGGCCGCGTCGAGCACGCCGTAGGGGCTCGCGCCGCCCGGGTAGGCGCCGACCGGGGTCGTGTCGAAGGGACCCGCGTCGTGGCTGTTCAGACGCGCGGGATCGAATTCGTTGCCCCACGGAAAGGTCCGGCCGTCCGCGCCGCGTGCTGCCTTCTCCCACTCCAACTCGGTCGGCAGGCGCCAGCGCGCGCCGGTCCTGCGCGCGAGCCAGCGCGCATAAGCCAGCGCATCGGCCTGGCTCACGAGTACCACCGGATGATCCTCGCGCCCTGCGGGAGGTTTTCCGTGCGTCCACGCGAAGCGGCGCGTACGCTCGTAGGGATGGATCAGCCCGTAGGCGTCCCACGTGGCGCGATCCACGTCCGGCGCGCGATGGCCGGTATCGGCGACGAACGCCGCATATTGCCGGTTGGTCACCGGCGTGGCTGTGATCGCGTAGGCCCCGGTCTTCGCCGCACGGCGCCTTCGCTCGCTTTCGTACCAGCGCTGCTCGCGCGTGATCGGAGTTCCGTAAGCACGCTCATCGAGCGCGTAGGCGAGCTCGCGCTCGGCGCGATCCGAGCCGGCGACAAAGGGCCCCGCCGGAATCTCGAGCAGCGATGCCGCGACGAGCGCGAGGATCTCGCGCAAACCCGTCTTAGGGCAGCTTGCGCACGATTTCGCTCGCCGGATTGAACGCGAGCCAGGCGAACGCGAAATGCACGCCGCTCTCCTCCAGTTGCGGCAGGCGCTTGCCCCTGAGCGGGCCGGCGACCGCCTCGCCGAGCAGGTTCCACTCGGAGGAAGTCTCCTTGTCCAGGATTTTTCCATTTCGAAACTCGAACTCCAGCGTGCGATTGCCGAGCTTGCGCGCGAAGGCGGTTGCCGCCGCGATCGGGCGACCCTCGGCGATGCGCGGCTCGTCGAGCGGCGAAGCCATGCCCGGCTTGGCGAAGACGACATAGGCAAGCTCGCCGAGCGCCGCGTTCAACACGGGGTGGCGCTCGAGCAGGCTCAACGGGTAGAGCCGGTGCCTGCCCGCCGCCGACACCGAGAGCACGCGCTCCATCGGCGGCAGGCGCGTGTCGAGCGTCGCAGAAAACAGGAACGGGCTCTGATCGATGCGATCGTAGCCGGCGTAGGGATTGCGGCCGTAGGGACGCGCATGGCCGGTTTCGCGCGAGAGCACCAGCCCCGTGGGATGCGCAGCGGAAAAATCCTCGAAGGCGACGATCTCGGAAGCCAGGCGCGCGAGCACGGCACCCGCGTAGTGCCCGACGATCCCCTTGCCGGTGAACTGCTGCCACCACGATTCGGTCTGGCGGTCGTACATCACCAGGTCGGAATAGCGCAGCCGCCCGGTGGTGCCGAAATCGAGCACGCGCCCGGCGACGCGCCGGTCGAACACCATCGAGGCGTTGCACAGCGGGCAGAACGTTACCGCGACCGGCGTGCCAGCGATCGCGTCGTTGACGATCTCGTGGAACATGAGGATCTGCAGCGGATAGGCCTTCGCCTCGCGCCCGAGCCGCAGCACGATCACGGGCTCCTTCGCGCCGAGCCAGGCGCGCGCCACGCGCGCGCCGACGAACCTCGGCCGGTCGATCGCCGGGATGCCGTCCTTCGGCGGCCCGCCCGACTCGATCTCAGCGAGATCGACCGTGCGCTTCGTGAAGTCCGTCTTCGGCCACTCGTTGCGGTCGAAATCCGTCTGCGCCGCCGCCGTGCCGAAGACAGCAGCCGCAGCAATCGCCAGGACAAGCAATCGCGTCACGGCAGCGAGAACCACCGCCGCAGCTTGAGCCCCAGCCAGCAGCCCGGCAGCGCGGCGGCGATCCAGAGCCAGCCGTGCAGGCTCGTGCTCGCGATTCCGGAGAAGAACGCGCCGATGGTGCAGCCGTAGGCGATGCGCGCGCCGTAGCCCATCGCGAGGCCTCCGAGCGCCGCCGCGAGCACCGCTCGCGGCGTAGGCCCGAAGCGCGCGCGAAAACCGCCCGCGACGCCCGCGGCGGCGAAGGCGCCCAGCACCAGTCCAAAATCCATGACCGAAGTGATATCGGCGAATACGCTTGCCTCGAGCGCATTGCGCTGGAATTGCGCACTCCAGAACGGATCGCCCTCCGGCGACCAGCCGAGCAGGCGCGCGCCCTTTGCGCCCCAGAGCGCAAAAGCCCAGGTGATCGACCACGGATGCCCGGCGACGACCAG
The DNA here is from genome assembly GCA_040756795.1 of Pseudomonadota bacterium. Lineage (GTDB taxonomy): Bacteria > Pseudomonadota > Gammaproteobacteria > Burkholderiales > SG8-39 > RBG-16-66-20. Next base: position 10,746 of record JBFLYF010000052.1, on the reverse strand, counting down.
CGTCAGCATATTGAGCGCCGCCAGGACCAGTGCCCCGGCCGCAAGCGGCCATGGGCCGCGAAGCATCCGATCAGCCGTCGAGCGCGCCGACGGAGGCGCGTCCGCGTCCGCGCCGCGCAATCGCGCGAGGGCCACGTAAGCCGCGACCAGCAGCACAATTTGCAGGCCGACCGCGGCTGCCCAGCCGAGCGCGTCTCCGAGCACGAGCGGCTCGAGCGCCGGAAGCCGGCTCCAGGCGCCCATGTGCAGGCTCGCCCAGAACGACCCGGCGATGAACGTGGCGAGCGCCACCGCCATGCGCATCTGCCCCCCGCCCGCGCCGTAGAGCGAGCCCGACGCGCAGCCGCCCGCGAGCTGCATGCCGATGCCGAAGAGGAAGGCTCCGGCGGCAACCTGGAAACCCGCCGGCGCCACGGCGCCGACGACCTCGCGACCGAGCCACTCGCCTTGCGCGAGTACCGGCGCGAAGAGAACGCTCGCCGCGCCGAGCATCAGCAGCTGAGCGCGCACTCCGCGCGTGCCGCGCCCCTCGAGCAATCGGCGGTAGGCAGAGGCGAATCCGAATGCCGAGTAGAAGAGCGTCGCGCCCAGCGCAAGGCCGATCGCGAGCAGCGCGAGCATGCGAGAACCATGGGCGGAAACGAGTACCGCCAGTCCGAGCGTCAGTGCAGTCGCGACCGCGAGCGCGCCAAACCGCGGCGCGAGCAGCGCGCTAGCGGCCTGCCGCATCCCTTACGAGGCTCTCGAAAATCGGGTCGAGCTCGCGCGCCACGCGATCGAGCTCGGCGCTTGCATACGGCGCGAACACCGCGCTCGGCCTGCGGTACGTCACGGTGCCGGTGCCGTCGGGGTTTTCGGTCACGTAGATGCGCAGCGGCGCCTCGATGCCGGCCGGGACGCTCGCCGCGAGCATTCGCACCGCGTAGTCGTTGCGAAAGACCATCAGCACCGCGTTTCCGGGGATCTTCACGCCGCGCGCGGCCGCGCCGCGGCTCGCGCTCGCCTGCGCAATCAGGCCCATCTTGTGCTTCGCAATCGCGTCTTCCAGGCGCGCGACGGTGGCGTCAAATTGGTGCGGAGCCTTGACCGACACGGTTCCCGGCATAGGCGAACCCTGGGCAAGCGCCGCGGCGGCAGAAACCAACGTGAAAAGAAGAGCGCAAAGCCCCGCGAAGACGCGGCGCGGATCTCCCATGGCGATTCACCTCACCAGCAACTTGTAGTCGGGTGTGGGATTGAGCGGGCAGGAATAGACATAGTTCCCCGCCTTGAGCTCGATCGCGTAGTCCTGCGTCTTCCCGGTCGTGAGCCCGCCGCCCGAGACGCTCGGCAGGCGCGCGCGGTCCACGATCGATTCGCCGCGCAGCCAGAACCCGAGCTCGTAGGGGACGTTGCGGTTGGCTACGCGGAACACGTATTTCCCTGGCTTGAGCTCGATCGTCTTCGCTTCGGCCAGGCGCTGCTTGCCGGTACGCGCGTTGATCGCCTCGCAGTCGGCCGCCTTCGTGGACTTGAAGCCGCGGTTCTTGCCGGCTTCGCTCTCGAGGAACTGACAGGGCACCTGGGTCAGCTCGATCACCTTCGGGGTTTGCGCCGCCGCGGGCCCTGCGAGCAGCGCGGCGAGCGAAAACGGAAGCCACCGCATGGTCTGGATCGATTGTTTCACAGGAAATCTCCAATATCGTTCAGGCATCGAGCGCAGCCTCGATCTGCACGATCGCGTCCTCCACCGAGACGCGCATGTGCGAGAGCACCTCCAGGTCGCGCCGTTCCCACACGTCCTCGCTCGGGTGCGCTTCGCGCCAATCCCCGATCGCGCGATCGCGCTCGAGCAGCAGCAGCTCGATGTGCGGCCGAAACAGCGCCACCATCGCCCCGATCCAGCGGTTCACCGGCCAGGACGGATACGCGTGATCGATCCGGAACCGGTCGAGCATCGCGATCAGCTCGTCCGCGGCATACCAGGTGTCGCCCGCGACCCAGCGATTGGGCGCGAACAGCCCGATCGGGTAGCCGTAAGCGTCCATCGAGATCGCGATCAGGTGCGCGATGGCCTGCTCGCCCTCGGGCCAAGACTCGGTGTGCGCCGCGAGCACCGGCATCGCGCCCGGCGGCATGCCGGGTGCGCGCAGGAAGGTGTGGAAGTGCCCGTGCTCGCCGCCGAGGCCGCGGTGCGCGTGGTAGTAGTACTGCGCGTGCGTCTCGGCGTCGAAGACATCGTCGCGCGGGTAGTGATCATATTCGCGGAACTCGCCCTGCCCGCGCAGCACTTCGCCCACGACGTTCAGCCCGCCCTTGCGCAGCACCCGGTAGCACTCCTCGATTTCCTGTCCCGCGGCGCGCATCGACTCGAGCCGCGCACGCGGCACGCCGGCAAGCAACGGCGCCCGCAGTTCGCGAGGGCCGGCTAGTTCTTCTTCGCGGCGCAAGGGTTCTTCGCGGCGCAGGGATTCCTGGCTGCGCAAGGATTCATCGCCTTTTTCTTCTTCGCGGCGCAGGGGTTCTTCGCGGCGCACGGATTCTTGGCTGCGCAAGGACTCATCGCCTTCTTCTTCTTCGCCGCGCAGGGGCTTTTCGCCGCACAGGGGTTCGTCTGCGCGACCTGCTCGCGCGAGCGCGCAGCGCAAGGGTTGCACGGATTCGCGAACGCGGGCGCCGTGCCGAGCATGAGCCCGGAGGACATCATGGAGGCGAGGACGGGCCGGATGGTCGATAGCATGGAAGCTCCTTCAGGTTGGGGGGTTACTTCGTCTTCGCCGCGCACGGGTTCTTGGCCGCGCACGGATTCTTGGCTGCGCACGGGTTCTTCGCCGCGCACGGGTTTTTCGCGGCACAGGGATTCTTCGCCGCCTTCATGAAACCCTTCTGGACCTCGCCCGTGTAGGCAGTGAGCGCGGCGAGCTGCTTGGAATCCCAGGCGAGCGGCTTCGCCGCCATCGGCACGATCATGCAGAACTGCACCATGGACTCCATCGTGATCTTCCTGAGCTTGGACTGCTGGTCGGCCATCGCCACGTAGTGCGGGTAGGGCTTGCGGAAGCTGTCCTGGAACGCGGCGTTGCCGGTATGGCAGGTATTGCACGAGGCGCCGTTGGTGCTGAGCTTCGTGTCGGACCACAAACGCTCGCCTTCCCTGACGAGCTCGGCCTTCGCCGCCTTGAAGGGCCGCGTGCCCTTGGGCCGGGTCACGAGCTTCGGATCGACTTTTCCCGCGGCGCACGGATTCGCGCCACACGGACTCTTCGCCGCGCAGGGATTCTTCGCGGCGCACGGGTTCTTCGCCGCGCACGGGTTGGCGGCCTTGGCGGCGCAAGGGCGTCGCTTCTTCGCCGAGCACGGGTTCTTCGCGGCGCAGGGATTTTGCGCGACCTCCATCTTCTGCCTCGAGCGCGGGGCGCAGGGGCTGCACGGCCCGGCGGCGGTCGCGAGCGGCGCACCGAGCATGATCCCGGATGACATCATCGAAGCGACCATGGGCTTCAGATTCAGGTTCACTTTCCTTCCTCCTTGTGGTGGTAGGTGATGGTCGGGCGGCCGGATTCAGCTCGATCCCAGGAGCGCTTCGATGCGCACGATCGCGCGCGCGGAGGGCGAGACGATCGCGACCGCCCCGCCGCGCGCCGGCACGATCGCCGCCTCGAAGCCGTTGGCCGAAGCGACCAGGCGCGAGGCGAGCGGCCGCTCCGGAAGCAGCAGCAACGTCGCCTTGCCGAGCGGAGTCTTGACGACAACGTGGTGCGCCGTTCCACCCGCGAACGGGCAGGTCCCGACGTAGCGAATCTCGCCGATCTGCCCCGGAAGCGCGATGCCCAGGCCCGTCGCGACGCGCTGCAGCACCGCGCGATCGGCGGGCTTGGCGTCCAGAATCGCCTGCGCTTCCTCGTAGAGCACGAAATCGATTCCTGCGCGCGCGAGCGGATCGTTGTGCGGCCAGGCAATGACCGCCGCAACCGCGATTGCTACGACGATGCTCGCCGCAAGGGCGAGCCAGCCCGCTCCTCGCCGCGGCACGGTCATGCGGCCCAGGACGCGCTCAGCGAGCCCCTCGGGCACCGGAACCTTGAGCGCCTCGGCCATCCGGTCCTCGAGCCCTAGCGAATGCGCAAGCAGCTCTCTGCACGAGGCGCAGCACTCCGCGTGCGCGCGCGCCTCCGCGTCGAGCCTGCGCGGATCGACCATCACGGCCCTGCGAAATTCCAGGCAACTCATGCCTCTTTCGCCTCCTTGCCGAAATCCTGCGGCTCGAGCGCGCGCCGCAACGCCTGCCGGGCGCGACTCAGCCTCGTCATCACGGCGCCCTCGGTCGAGCCGAGCACCCCGGCGATCTCGGCGCAGCTGAATCCGCCCAGCACCTGCAGCAGCAGCGCGTGACGGGAATCGTCGCTCAGCGCGCCGAGCGCCCGGCCGAGATCCAGCGCAGTCCCTGGATCGCTGTCGGTAGACGGCTCCGGCAGCGTCTCCGGCTCCACCCACTCCGCGCGCGGCTTCGCCGCCTGGCGTGCAAACTCGTGGTAGAGGATCGTGAAGAGCCACGACTTCACCGTCCGTGGCTCGCGCAATCCCGCCCACCCGCGCCAGGCGCGCACCAGCGCTTCCTGCAGCAGGTCCTCCGCCGCCCACCGGCTGCGGCACAACCAATACGCGTAGCGGTACATATCCTCGACGTGATCCCGCACCACCCCGTCGAAGGTCGCCCTATGCCGATGAAGCAGCATGTGCATAAGACCGCCGGGACGCGGGATTCCTTACACGGGCGCGAAAGGAAGCACACGCCCGGCCTCGTCCGGCGGCTCCTCGGCGATCAGGATCCGGAGCTCGACCGGCGGCAACCGCTCGAAGATCGCGATTGCGGCGTTGCGGCAAGCTTCCGCCGGGTCGCAGCTGGGGGCGACGCGAACCCACGCCGTCAGGCGGGGCATGCGCCCCGCCACGGTCTCCAGGCGAAGCCCTTCTACCGCGCGGACGCCGGGCACGCAGAGAAGGGTGCGGCGCGCGGACGATGCGACGATGCGTGCCGGCGCCACGCGCAGCAGCAATCTTCGCAGGGCTCTCGCGGACATCGAAGCTTCCTTGCCGCCAAGACCCGCCGGCTGTCCCGATCCTTACGCGGTATTAGCATGCGCGCTCACGGACCCGCGATGTCCGCCACCTTTATGGAGCGCGCGACGAGCGCGCCTTTTTCGATGACGTGAACCACGGAGACGACGCTTCCGGTGAGCGTGCCGAGCAACACGTAGTTCTCTCCGTGCCGGATCGGCACGCCCAGGCGCACCTGCACCGTCACTTGCTCGCGCCGCGCCGCCTTCCTGGTTTCGAGGATGAAGTAACCGGCGCAACCTTTCGGCTTAAGCTGGCACAGCGTGACCGTGACGCGCAGCACCCTGCCGTCGATTCTTCGCTCCTCGCCCGCCGCATCGGCGCGGCCCGGCAGCGCCGCGAGCAATGCCAGCAGGAAGAGCATCCGGATCAGGGCTGACACGGGATTCCGGTCCTCTGTGCGGATGAGACCCGCAGGCGCGCACGATGCTTACAGCGCGATCACGTGCTACCGTGCGGCCGATTCCTTTCCTGATCCGACGCGAGGTACCTCATGTCCTTCCTGAAAACGCTCCCCACGGACGCGGTGCTGTTGCACGTCTTCAGGGCGTTTGCCGAGACCTCGGCGCCGCTTCTCGCCTACCACGAGGTACTCCTGCGCGGACCCTCGCCACTCAGCGTCGCCGAGCGCGAGCTGATCGCCGCGTACGTCTCCGGGCTCAACGCCTGCGCGTACTGTCACGGCGTGCATGAGGCGACGGCGCGCGAATTCGGCGTGGCGCCGGACCTCCTGGGAGAGCTTCTTGGCGACCTGGAGCGCGCTCCGGCAGCCGAGAACCTGAAGCCGATTCTGCGCTACGTCGGAAAGCTCACGCGGAGCCCGGCGCGGATGGCGCAGGCCGATGCCGATGCGGTCTTCGCCGCGGGCTGGTCCGATCGCGCGCTGCACGACGCGGTGTCGGTCTGCGCCCTGTTCAACTTCATGAACCGGCTGGTCGAGGGTCTGGGAATCCGCGCAGGAGCGGATTACTTCCGCGCCGCAGGCAAGCGGCTGCATGACGGCGGCTACGGCCGCCTGACGCCCGCAAAGGAGGGGTCGGTTCGATGAAACCATTTGATCTGACAGGGAAAGTCGCGATCGTCACCGGCGGCAACGGCGGCATTGGCCTCGGCATGGCGCGAGGCCTCGCCGAGGCGGGCGCGAAAGTCGTGGTGGCGGGCAGGAACCCGCAGAAAAACGCGGCCGCTGCGAAGGAGATCGGGGGTATTGCCATTGAAACCGACGTTCTTCAGGAAAAGTCCTGTAGAGCCCTCATTGCAGGCACCGTCTCCCGCCTGGGGCGGCTGGACATCCTGGTCAATAACGCCGGCATCAACATCCGCAAGCAGCCCGAGGAGTACTCGCTCGCCGAGTGGCACCAGGTGCTCGACAGCAACCTCACCAGCGCTTTCGCCTGCTCGCAGGCCGCCTACCCGGAGCTGAAGCGCTCGGGCGGCGGCAAGATCGTCAACATCGGCTCGATGATGTCGATTTTCGGCGCCTCGTTCGTCGCGCCCTACGCCGCCTCGAAGGGCGGCATGGTGCAGATGACGCGCGCGCTGGCGACCGCATGGGCGAAGGACAACATCCAGGTGAACGCGGTGCTGCCGGGCTGGGTCGACACCGACCTCACGCGCCGCGGGCGCGCGCAGATCGCCGGCCTGCACGAGCGCGTGCTCGCGCGCACGCCCGCCGGCCGCTGGGGCGATCCGGCCGATTTCGCCGGCATCGCGGTGTTCCTCTGCAGCGCCGCGTCGGATTTCCTTACGGGAACGGCCATTCCGGTCGATGGCGGCTATTCGGTCCAGGGCTGAGGCCCGGCGGCTTTCTTGACCTGCCTCAAGCGCCGCGCGGCCTGCCTGCCTAAGCTGGTTGCATGCAGATCCCCCTCCAGATCTCTCTGCAAGGGCTCAGGCATTCGAGCGCGCGAGACGACGCCATCCGGAAAAAAGTCGACAAGCTCGGGCGCTACTACGACCGCATCATGCGCTGCCGGGTCGCGCTCGAGCTCTCCGCGCGGCATAAGCGCCACGGCAAGCAGCTTACGGTGCGGGTCGACATCAAGGTGCCGGGCGGCGAGATCGCGGTCAGCCGCCGGCACGACGAGGATCTGAGGATCGCACTGCGCGACGCGTTCGACGCCGCACGGCGCAAGCTCGAGGACCATGCACGCACGCGGCGCGGCGACGTGAAGCGCCGCGCGGGCTGATCAGAGCCGCAACTCCCAGGTCTCGGCGACCAGCCGCTTGCCGAAGCTGCGGTGCGGCTCGGAGCGCGTCCGCCTGAACCCCTCCGCCTGGTAGATCGCGCGCGCCGCGTCGAGGTGGCTCTGGGTCCAGAGCCTGATCTTGCGGTAGCCGGCGCCGCGCGCGAAGCGGATGCAGGCGCGCGTCAGCCGCCGGCCGAGGCCCGCGCCGCGCGCCTTCGGGTGAACGATGAGCAGCCGCAGCTTCGCGGTGGCTCTGCCTGCCTTCACTAGGAACACCGAGCCGACGACTTCCGCTTTCATGGTAGCGATCCAGCAGCGCTCGCGTTTCGCGTCGAATTCGCGCACGAAAGCCGCGACGATCCCGGCGACCAGCGCTTCGAAGCCGGCGTCATAGCCGAATTCGCCGGCGTAGAGCTCGCCGTGCAGCGCAACAACGCGGCCGAAGTCGCCGGGCCGCGGGCTTCTCAGGCGCACGATCGCGCGTTTCATGCAGCCGACTGTATCATCCGCGGCGGAAGGAGGAATCCTGATGAAACGCCTCGCTGCAGCGGTCGCGGCCTGCTTCGCCGCGCTGTCCGTTCACGCTTCCGAACCGGCGGCGCTCGTCGCCAAGTCGAGGAAGCAGACCCCCGCGCCGCCCTGGCCCGCGGGCGACGAGCTCGGCATGGCGAACCAGATCGGCAAGGCCACCTGGCAGCGCTGCGCCTGGCACATGGCGCGGCCGGGCGCGAAGGCCTACGAGCTCTCCTACCTGCGCTCGAACAGCATGCCGCTTTCGCCCTTCTCCGGGCCGTACGTGATGAAGCCCAAGCCCACGGCGAGCATCCCGGGCACGGCGCACGCCTTCAACCTCGAGCAGTACGACGGCGGCGCGGAGCCCGGCCAGCAGGCGACGCAAATCGACGCGCTCGGCCACTTCGGCTTCATGCAGCGGCCCTGGGACGGCAAGCCGCCGATCCCGGTCGAGGGCGTCCTGTACTACGGCGGCCATACGCAGAAGGACGTGAAGCCCACTCCCGAGTCCGGGCTGCAGAAGCTCGGCATGGAGAAAGCCCCGCCGATCATCACCAGCGCGGTGCTGCTCGATGCGAAGCAGCACGTCGGCGGCGGCCAGCCGATGAAGGCGGGCGAGCTGGTCACCGCCAGGCACGTCGTCGAGATGCTCAGGGCGCAAGGCCTGGGCAGGCGCGGCATCCTGCCGGGCGACGTCGTGTACGTGCGCACCGGCTGGGGCGATCACTGGAAGGACCCCGACACCGAGAAGTTCTACTACACCAAGGCGCCCGGGCTCTCGTACGACGCCGCGCAATACCTCGGCAGGCAGCGCATCGTCGCGATCGGCCTGGATACGCCGTTCGTCGACCCGGTGAACGAGGGCCAGCTCCAGGGCAAGGCGGGACCGGCGGCCGGCGTGCCGAGCGGCCTGCCCTTCGCGCTGCACCACCACATGCTGACGCAGCTGGGCATCCACCACATCGAGAACGCGAAGCTCGACGAGCTCGCCAACGACAAGGTCTGGACCTCGTGCACCCTGGTGCTGCCGCTGCGCGAGAAGGGCAGCGCGGGTTCCGCCGTCCGGCCGGTCGCGATCGGCGTGCCGGGAAAGTAGCCTAAGAGCGCGTCAGCATCGGCCAGAGCGCGTCCGCGCCCGCGGCGGCGACCTTGCGGCCGAGGCGCTGCTGCCAGTAGCTCTCGTTGCCGAACTCGTCGCGCCAGGACCACAGCCGCCGCGTGCAGTAGTGCAGGCTGTGCTCGCGCGTGAAGCCCATCGCGCCGTGCACCTGGTGGGCGATCTCGGCGCCCCTGCCCGCGGCCTCGCCTGCGCGCGACTTCGCCACCGCCACCGCGAACTCGTCCGGCGCCCGGGCGGACGCCTCGACGCCGCCCTCGGCGGCGGCGATCGCCGCGGCGACCTGCCCGGCGAGGATCGCGAGCATGTGCTGCACCGCCTGGAACTTGCCGATCGGCCGGCCGAACTGCACGCGCTCGTTGGCGTAGCCGAGCGCCTGATCGAGTGCGCGCTCCAGCGCCCCCGCCATCTGCACGCTGCGCGCGAGCGCACCCTCGAGCTCGAGGCGCGCGCGCGCGCCCGGCAGCCGCGCGAAAGCGACGAGCGGCGCTGAATCGAAGCGCAGGCGCGCCCGAGGCTCGCCGGCAAGATTTCTTTCCGTCGCGATCGATGTCGCGGAGACAAGCCCGATCTCGTCGTCGCCGGCCACGACCGCATGCGAACACTGATCGCCCCAGGGAACGCGGTGCGCCTCGCCCGTAACTGTTTTGGAATTTACTTTCAGAGAATCCACCAATACCACCGGGGCGACGGTGATCGCACCAGCCGGAACTTCGAGTCCCGCGGCGTGCAGCATCCGTCCGGCCAGAATCGTTTCTGCGAGCGGCACGGGCGCGGCGTGGAACGCGGAGCGCCGCAGCGCGAGCATGGCGTCTGCGAAGTCGAGCCCGGCGCCGCCCGCGGATTCCGGCAGCGCGGCGCGCGGCAGGCCGACTTCCTCGAACGCTTCCCAGAGCGCGGCGGGCCAGGTTCCCGCCTCGGCGGCCTCCCGCAGCGCCCTGTCGCAGTGCGCCTCGCAGACGCGGTCCACGGTGGTGAGCAGGTCCTGCTGCATGCTCTGCACCCCGGCGCTCATCGCAGTCCCAGGCCCCTCGCGATCATGCCGCGCAGGATCTCGCGCGTGCCGCCGCGGATGGTGAAGCCCGGCGCGCGCAGGATCGTGCCGCCGAGCAGCTCCGCGTAGCTCACGCCGCCGCCGAGCGCGGGCTCGGTAGGGATCAGTTGCCGGAAAATCTCGGGGACCTCGCGCTCGAAAGCGGTGCCGATGTCCTTCACCAGCGCGGCCTCCACCGCCGGCTGTGCGCCGCGCTCGAGCATGCCGGCCACTGAGAGCGACATTCGCCGCAATGTGGCGAGGTGCGCTACGAAGCGGCCGATCTCGCCCGCCGCGCGCGCGTCGGGCTGCGGACCGATGGAGCGCAGCGACTCGAGCAGCAGCTGGTAGGTGGAAAGGAAGCGGTCCGGCCCCGAGCGCTCGAACGCGAGCTCGGCGGTCACCATGCGCCAGCCGGCGCCCACCTCGCCAATGACGAAGTCGTCCGGCACGAAGCACTCGTCGAACACGACCTGGTTGAAGTCGTGCCCGCCGTAGAGATTGTGGATCGGCGAGACGCTTACGCCGGGCTTGCCGAGCTCTACGATGAACTGCGTGAGGCCGGCGTGGCGGTCTTCCTCTTTCGGCGCGGTGCGCGCGAGCGCGATCAGGTAGTGCGCGCGGTGCGCGTTGCTCGTCCAGACCTTGGTGCCGGAGAGCTTCCAGCCGCCTTCGACCTCGATCGCGCGCGTTCGCACCGCGGCGAGATCCGAGCCCGAGTCGGGCTCGCTCATGCCGATGGCGAAGAAGCACTCGCCGGCGGCGATGCGCGGCAGGAGCTCGCGCCGCGCGCGCTC
>JBFLYF010000512.1:0-1505 GCA_040756795.1 Pseudomonadota bacterium | reverse complement strand
GCGCATGCGGCGCGCGACGAGGCTCCCGTCCCCGCTTCGGCAGTGGTGGGCCTTGGCCCCGAGGAGCTCGCGCGCACGGTGCTGCGCCCGCACGCCTCCGCGCGCTGGGCGTGGTTTGCCGACTGCCCTGCCTACACGATCTGGCAGCGTAACCGCGAGTCGCGGAGCGCGGAGCCGCCGTCCGAGTGGCGCGGCGAGGGAGCGCTGATCGTACGGCCGCTGGAGAAGGTCGAGCACCTCGGGCTCGATGCCGCGGGCTGCGCGTTTCTCGACGCTTGCGGCGCGGGCCGCGATCTTGCCGCCGCCGCGCAGGCCGCGCTGGCGCGCGATGCGCGCTGCAATCTCACGCTCTTGATGAAGCGCATGCTTGAGGCGGGCGCGTTCGGCATGGCCGGGAGGAACTAGATGCGATCGCTCTGGAACCGCGTTGCCGCCCTGCTCGAGAGCCTGGTGGGCCACTGGCTGCTCGCGCTCGCGGCGCGCTTCGCGATCGCGGGGATCTTCTTCCTGTCGGGCCGCACCAAGGTCGAGGGCTGGCTCACGGTGACCGACAGCGCGGTGGCGCTCTTCGCCGACGAGTACAAGGTGCCGCTGCTGCCGCCCGAGCTCGCGGCGCACATGGCGACCTACGCAGAGCACCTGTTTCCGCTCCTGCTCGCCCTTGGCCTCTTCACGCGCTTCGCCGCGCTCGCGCTTCTCGGCATGACGCTCGTCATCCAGGTCTTCGTCTACCCGGCAGCCTGGGCGACGCATCTTTCCTGGGCGGGGCTGCTGCTCTACCTGCTCGGCCGCGGCGCCGGGCCGCTCTCGCTCGATCGCCTGCTCGGGTTGAAATAGGCCCTAGTGGGTGTGGCGGTGGTGCAGGTCCGGGTAGTGCGGGTGCGAATGCACGAGCGGCTCGTGCCGATGCGGATGCACATGAGGCTCGCGCCCGTCCCAGGCGAAGTCGTGCGCGTGCCGATGGTGCGCGTCGTGGACGTGGGCATGCTCGTGCTCGAGCGCCTCGTGCGCATGCTCGTGGACGTGGCGCTCGGTGAGGTGCAGCCATACGCCGAGCGCCATCAGGCCGCCCGCGATCCAGAACAGGGCTTGCGGCCGCTCGCCTAGCAGGACCAGCGCGAGCGCGGCGCCAAAGAACGGCGCGACCGAGAAATAGGCGCCGGTGCGCGCGGTGCCGAGCCCCCGCAACGCTACGATGAACAGCATCAGGCTCACGCCATAGCCGAGCAGGCCCAGCGCTCCGGCTGCAAAGAGCATTTCACCCGCCGGAATCGCCGCGCCCGCGAGCAGCGCCGCCCCGAGGTTCACGCCGCCCGCGGCCAGGCCCTTCAGGCAGGCGATGGCGGCGGCATCGCCGCCCGAGACCTTGCGCGTGAGATTGTTGTCGATCGCCCAGGCGAGGCAGGCCGCGGCGACGAGCAGCGGCCCGGCGAGCCCGCTCGCGCGCGGCGCCTCGCCCCAGGAAAGCAGCGCGCCGCCCGCCACGATCGCGACCATGCCGAGGG
>JBFLYF010000511.1:0-1509 GCA_040756795.1 Pseudomonadota bacterium | reverse complement strand
GAGGCGGCCTCGCGCGGCGCGGCGCGCGTGGTGCTGGTGGAAAGGGACCGTGCCGCGCTTGCCGGGCTCGAGCGCAGCCGCGCCGCGCTCGGCGCGGCCGAGGTCGAGATCGTGCCGGGGGACGCCGCGGCGTACCTCGCCCGGGGGCGCGAGCGCTTCGACGTGGTTTTCCTCGATCCGCCGTTCAGGCGAAATCTCCTGCCGGCCCTGCTTGAGCGGCTCGGCCCCGTTCTGCGCCGGCATGCCCGGGTCTATATAGAATCCGAATCTCCCGTCTCGGCGGCAGGCTGGCACGAGTTGCGGCGGGGCTCGGCCGGCCGAGTACGTTACCAACTTCTGCAATGGAGCGGCGATGATCAAGGCGGTGTACCCGGGAACGTTTGACCCGCTGACGCGCGGCCACGAGGACCTGGCGCGGCGCGCGAGCCGCCTGTTCGACGGCGTCATCCTCGGCATCGCCGACAGCCACGCCAAGCGCACCTACTTCAGCCACGAGGAGCGCGTGGCGATGGCGAAAGAAGTGCTCGGCGACGTCAAGAACCTGAGCGTGGTCGGCTTCAAGGGGCTGCTGATCGACTTCGTGCGCGAGCAGGGCGCGCGCGTGGTGCTGCGGGGCCTGCGCGCGGTGTCGGATTTCGAGTACGAGTTCCAGCTCGCCGGCATGAACCGCGACCTGTATCCCGACATGGAGACGGTGTTCCTCACCCCGGGCGAGCAGCACATGTTCATCTCGGCGACGCTGGTGCGCGAGATCGCGGCGCTCGGCGGCGACATCGAGAAGTTCGTGCACCCGGCGGTCGCGCGCCGGCTCGTCGCCAAGGCGAAGTCGCAGAAGGCCTAGCGCTGGCAGCGCGCGCAGTAGTAGGTCGCGCGCTGGCCCTGGACGATGCGCCGGATCGGCGCGCGGCAGCGCCGGCACGGCCCGCCTTCGCGGCCGTACACCCGGGCCGCGACCTGGAAATAGCCCTCGGCGCCGTCGCTGCCGACGAAGTCCCTGAGCGTCGAGCCGCCGGCGCGGATCGCGGCGCGCAAGGTCCGTTTTATGGCTTTTGCCAGACCCTCACAGTCGGCGAAACTCAAGCGCCTTGCCGCCTTGCGCGGATCGATGCCGGCGAGAAAAAGGCTCTCGGAGGCGTAGATGTTGCCCACGCCGACGACCTGCCGCGCATTCATGAGGAACTGCTTGATCGAGACGCTGCGCCCGCGGGTGAGCGCGTACAGCCGCTTCGCATCGAAGGCGCGCGAGAGCGGCTCCACGCCGAGGTGGCGGAGGAGGCGATGCGCCTCGGGCGGCGCCGCGGTCCAGAGCAGCGCGCCGAAGCGGCGCGGGTCGCGCAGCCGCAGCAGGCGCCCGCCGACCTCGAGGTCCACGTGGTCGTGCTTGCCGGGCGCCGTGCCCGGCTCGACCAGGCGCAGGCTCCCCGACATGCCGAGGTGCACGATCAGGTGGCCGTCGCCGCAGTCGAAGAGCAGATACTTGCCGCGGCGCTTTACGGCGCGCACCTCGCG
>JBFLYF010000510.1:0-1539 GCA_040756795.1 Pseudomonadota bacterium | reverse complement strand
GCTGGGCTCGATCGAACGGCTCACCGGCGTGACGATCGTCTACGATGAGGGGTTCAAGAGCCGAAAGGTCAACGTCGCCTTCCAGCAGATGAGCTTCAGGGACGTGCTGGAGCGGCTCATGACCGTGTATCACTGCTTCTACAAGCCGCTCGACTCGCGCACGATCCTGGTGGCCAATGACGGCCGCGAGAAACGCGAGGAATACGAGGAGCAGCTTCTCAAGACGTTCTATCTACACAACGCAGACCCCGCGAAGACTGCGGCGAATCTGAAGTCGATGGTGGATCTCTCGCGGGTGATGGTGAATCCGGAGCTCAAGGCCATCACGGTGCGCGACAGCGCGGAGAAGCTCGAGCTTGCGCGCAGGCTGATCGAGAGGGAAGACATGCGCCGCGCGGAAGTGGTGGTGGACCTTGAGATACTGGAGTTCAACCGCAACCGCCTGGCGCAGTTCGGGCTGGATTTCAGCAGCTATGGGGTCGGCGGCGCCGTGGCGCTGGAGCCGGTGACGCAGTTCCCCTCGGGCACGATGATCCGCGGGCACATGCTCGGTCACATCGAAGTCTCGGACCTGCTGTTCAGCATCCCGAGCGTTGCCTATCGCTTGTTGCGCACGGACACGCACACGCGCCTGATCGCGCGGCCGCAGCTCAGGTGCGCAGAGGGGGAGACGGTGTCGGTGAAGATCGGGGACAGGATACCCATGCCGGTCACTGCCTTCGTAAGTGTGCTCGGCGGAGGCGGAGTCCCGGCTCAGCCGATCGTGTCGTACCAGATGGAGCAGGTAGGGTTGCAGGTCGATCTCACGCCGACCGTGCACCTCAACCAGGAGGTGACGCTGAAGGCGAAGTTCGAGCTGACCAGTGTCGTGCGGGAAGGCACCGTCACGGTGCCGCCGACTCTCGGGAATCGTTTGGTGACCTCCACAATCCGCCTGAAGGACGGAGAGACCACGCTCATCGCGGGGCTGATACGCGAAGAAGACCGGAAGAGCCGGAGCGGCCTGCCGGGGATCTCGCAGGTGCCGGTGCTCGGGCATCTATTCGCGTCGAATAACAACTCGGGGGCCACGACAGACCTAGCTCTTACCATCCGGCCGCATATTGTGCGGATGGCTGAGATCGGCGAGGAGGAGCGGAAGGCTGTGTGGGTGGGCACTGAGAGAACGCTGCACATATCGGATGAGCCGCCGACTTTCCCTAAGCTGAGCGGCGACACGACCACAGCGCCGCCGCCGGTGCCACAGCCACCCGTCCCCGATGTGTCGCGACAACCGATCGCCGAGCCGGTTCTGGAGGCATCGCAGCCCACAAGCGCCGTCCCGGAGACACAGCCTCGCAAGCCGCAGGAAGAGCCGGGGCGCCAACCGGGTGACCAGGCTGACCGCACGGCCACGATCTCGATCGACCCGAGTGACATGAGCGTCCCGCCCGGGACCCCGTTCACGCTGCTGGTGCTCGTCCGCGCCTCTTCCCCCGTCGGTTCCTGCTCCTTCCAGCTCACCATCGATCCTGCGATCTTCCAGATCGCGAGCCTGGA
>JBFLYF010000051.1:0-13430 GCA_040756795.1 Pseudomonadota bacterium | reverse complement strand
AGGGCGAGCGCGCGAAGTGGGAGCGCCGCTTCACGGCGGCGCTGGAGGGCGGCTTCATCCCCGCCGGGCGCATCAACTCGGCCGCCGGCGTGCAGCTGCAGGCCACGCTCATCAACTGCTTCGTGCAGCCGGTGGGCGACTCGATCTCGGAGGTGGTGGACGGCAGGCCCGGCATCTACACCGCGCTCGCCGAGGCCGCCGAGACCATGCGCCGCGGCGGCGGCGTCGGCTACGACTTCTCCTCGATCCGCCCCAAGGGCGCGGAGGTGAAGGGCACGCACTCGCGCGCGAGCGGCCCGGTGTCCTACATGCGCGTCTTCGACCGCTCCTGCGAGACGGTGGAATCGGCCGGCGCGCGCCGCGGCGCGCAGATGGGCGTGCTGCGCTGCGACCACCCGGACATCGAGGAGTTCATCCACGCCAAGGACGCGGGCGACCTCGCCAACTTCAACATCTCGGTGGGCGTGACCGACGAGTTCATGCTCGCGGTCGAGAAGGACCTGTCGATTGAATTGACTCATAAGGCCCGGCCCTGGCCGGGCAACGGCGGCTACCAGAGGGCGGACGGCCTGTGGGTGTACCGCAAGGTGCAGGCGCGCGAGCTGTGGGACCAGATCATGCGCTCGACCTACGACCACGCCGAGCCCGGGATCCTGTTCCTCGACCGCATCAACCGCGACAACAACCTGTACTACTGCGAGGCGATCGAGGCCACCAACCCCTGCGCCGAGCAGCCGCTGCCGCCGTACGGGTGTTGCTGTCTGGGGTCGATAGACCTGACAAGATTTATTTCGGAGGCCTTTTCCCCGGGGGCGAAATTCGACTTCGAGAAATTCTCGAAAGTCGTCCGCACCTCGGTGCGCATGCTGGACAACGTGCTCGAGGTCACCAAGTGGCCGCTCGAGCAGCAGCACCAGGAAGCCATGGCGAAGCGGCGCGTCGGGCTCGGCTTTACGGGGCTGGGCGACGCGCTCGTCATGCTGCGGCTGCGCTACGACACCGAGGAGGCGCGCGCCATGGCCTCGCGCATCTCGGCGGCGATGCGCGACGAGGCCTACAAGGCTTCCGCCCGGCTGGCGGAAGAGCGCGGCGCGTTCCCGCTTTTCAATTCGGATCTGTATTTGTCGGGGGGGAGTTTCGCTTCGAGACTCCCGAATGAAATAAAAGAAGTCATTCGCAAATCGGGTATTCGCAACTCTCACCTTCTGTCCATTGCCCCTACGGGGACGATCAGCCTCGCCTTCGCCGACAACGCCTCCAACGGCATCGAGCCGCCGTTCTCCTGGGTGTACACGCGCAAGAAGCGCATGGCCGACGGCACGCTGAAGGAGTTCCCGGTCGAGGACCACGCCTGGCGGCGCTACAAGGCCGCGGGCGGCGACACCACGCAGCTGCCCGCCTGGTTCGTCACCGCGCTCGAGATCTCCGCCCGCGCGCACGAGCAGATGGTGGCGGCGGTGGCGCCGTACATCGACACCAGCATCTCCAAGACGGTCAACGTGCCCGAGGACTACCCCTACGAGGACTTCCAGGACCTGTACTTCGTTGCCTGGAAGTCGGGCCTGAAGGGCCTCGCCACCTACCGCCCGAACAAGGTGCTCGGCTCGGTGCTGTCGGTCGAGAAACCCCAGGACTTCGTCCAGGACGACGTCAACCGGCGGCTGCGCATCAAGACCCTGCCGCAGCCGGTGCTCGCGAGCCTGCGCTGGCCGGGGCGGCCCACGCTCGGCGCGGGCAACCCCGCCTGGACCTACATGATCGAGCACCCGCACTATCACTTCGCGGTGTTCGTGGGCCACGTCGAGAACGGGGCGCCGCACGCCTTCGAGGTCTGGGTGAACGGCAGCGAGCAGCCGCGGGGCCTGGGCGCGCTCGCGAAAACCCTCTCCATGGACATGCGCGCCCGGGACCCGGGCTGGCTCAAGCTCAAGCTCGAGACACTCGCCAAGGCCGCGGGCGACGAGCCCTTCGACATCCCCTTCCCGCCCGCGGGCGAGAAAAAGCGCATGCCGTCGATTGTTTCGGCTTTCGCCCAGATCGTCACCCACAGGGTGAAGGAATTGAAAGGATTCAGCGACGGCCCCTGCCCGGTGCTGGACGCGATGTTCAGCCTCAAGGAGCCCAAGACCGGGACCGACGGCACCATGTCCTGGACGGTGGACGTGTTCAACCCGCGCACCCACGACGACTTCGTGCTGGGGCTGAAGGAGATCGCGCTGCCGGCGATGGAGGGCTGGCCGGCGGGCGTGACGCGCCCGTACTCGATGTGGCTCTCGGGGGAGTACCCGCGCGCGCTCGACGGCCTGTGCAAGATCCTGTCGCTCGACATGCGCGTGCTCGACCCGGCGTGGATCGGGATGAAGCTCCGGAAGCTCCTCGACTTCCCCGAGCCGCTCGGCGACTTCATGGCGTTCGTGCCGGGCGAGCGCAGGCAGCGGACCTACCCCTCGACGGTGTCGTACCTCGCGCGCCTCATCCTGCACCGCTACGCCATGCTCGGCCTGCTCACCGAGGAGGGCCTGCCGCGGCAGCAGATGGGCATTCTCGAAACCCCCGCGGGGAGCGGCCAGGCCCGCATCCTGCCCGGCGCGCGCTGCCCGGAGTGCGGCAACACCACGCTGATCCGCAAGGACGGCTGCGACTACTGCACGGCGTGCGGGTACACGGGGATCTGCGGCTAGCCTGGTACCTCAGGCCGCTCTTCTGGCTGCAGAGGCGGCGCTGGGGGCAGGAGCTGCTGCCCGCGCGCACCTGGGCGCGCCTGCCCCCGCTCTACCTCGCGCTGCTGCACTTCTACGCCGCCATCGAGCGGCGCGGCGCGCTGCTCGAGCCGGCGCTGCGCTCGCTGGTGCAGGCGCGCGTCTCGCAGCTCAACCACTGCGAGTTCTGCGTCGACCTGAACGTCTCGCTCGCCGCCGAGCGCTCGGGCTCGATGGACAAGGCGCTCGCCGCCGCGGCGTGGCGGGAGAGCGCGCTTTTCAGCGAGAGGGAGCGCGCCGCGCTCGCCTATGCCGAGGCCGTTTCCCGGTCCCTGGTCACGGATGATCACTTCGCGCAATTGCGGCAACATTTCACGGAAGACGCCATCGTGGAGTTGACGGCGCTCGCGGCTTTCCAGAACATGTCGGCGAAGTTCAACGCGGCGCTCGACATCCCCCCGCAGGGGTTCTGCCGGCTGCCGCCGGGGAAGACGCCATGACGCGCTTGCTCTGCTCCGCCCTCGCCGCCCTGGCGCTCGCCGCCTGCGCCTCGCTCGACACCATCTCGGAGGGCGAGGACGCCAACCTGATGCTGCGCGGCGCGGACCCGGTGGGCTACTTCACCGTGGGACTGGCGATGCCCGGCAAGCGCGAGTTCAGGGCAGAGCACGGCGGCGTCACCTACCGCTTCGCCAACGAGACGAACCGGCGCCTGTTCATCACCCGCCCGGACCGCTACGTGCCGCAGTTCGGCGGCTTCTGCGCGAACGGCATGGCCTACGCGCTGCCGATCCCGGGCGACACCGGCAGCTTCAAGATCATCGACGGCAGGCTCTACCTGTTCAGCAGCAGGAGCGCGAAGCAGTTCTTCGAGATGGACCAGGAGCGCAACCTGCGGCTCGCCCGGCACTACTGGGAGAGCGAGGCGAAGGACTCGAGCTGGCGGCTGCAGTCCTGGAAGCGGATGCTCTTCCGCGTGCCGCACTACAAGTCGAACCGCGAGCTCGCCGAGGAGTACCAGCGGCGCTTCGGCCGCGCGCCCGGCTGAGCGCCCGATGGGCCTCGGCAAGCGGCTGAAGCTGCTGCTGCGCTCGGGGTCGCCCGCCTTCGCCGCCGATTTCCTGCGCGCCGAGGCCGCCCCCGGGAGCGGCGGCGGGCTCGGCAGCATCGCGTGGCGCGCCGGCGACGGCCACGCCGTGCACTACCGGCGCGGCAGCAGCGACCCGGGGACGATCTACGACGTGCTGCTCAAGCCCGGCGCCAAGGCCGAGTACTGGCTGCCCGAGGGGCTGGAGGCGCGCGTGGTGCTCGACATCGGCGCCAACATCGGCGCGGCGAGCCGCTACCTCGCGCACCGCTTCCCGCGGGCGCGCGTGCACGCCTTCGAGCCGGTCCCGGAGAACGCGCGGCTCCTCGAGCGCAACGCCGCCTGCTGCGGGCGCATCGCCTGCCACGCCTACGGCCTCGGCGCCGCCGACGGCGAGTTCGAGCTGCACCTGCAGGCCTCGGGCGGCGCCGACAGCTACTCGCTGGCGGTCGCGGGCGCGCCGGGAACCGGCGTGCGCGCCCCGGTGCGCGCGGTGCGCGCGGTGCTCGGGGAGCTCGGCCTCGGGCAGGTCGACGTCATCAAGATCGACACCGAGGGCGCCGAGCACGAGATCCTCGCCGCTTTTCCCGACGAGGTGCTGCGCGGCGCCGCCTGGGTCTACGGCGAGCTGCACTCGGCGGGGATCGCCGCGCCGAGCGACTTCCGGGCGCTGGATCGCCTTTCGCCCTGGTTCAGCGTGGAGGTGCGCAAGTCGATGTTCAAGGACAACTACTTCTTCGACGCCTGCCGCAAGGACCTGCGCAGGCGCTTCCGCGGCTTCCGCCGCGGGCGCTAGGGGCGCAGGCTGGCCCAGAACAGGCCGATGATGGTCTTCACGTCGCTGATGCGCCCGTCGGCGGCCATGGCGAGCGCCTCGGCGAAGGGCAGCGTGAACACCTCGAGGAGCTCGCCGGCCTCCGGCCTCGCCGCGCGCTGCTCGAGGCCCTTCGCCAGCCACAGCTCGATCGCCTCGTCGGAGTAGCCGATCGCGTTGTGGATCACGCCGAGGCGCGTCCACTCGCGCGCGGCGTAGCCGGTCTCCTCCAGGAGCTCGCGCTGCGCGGTCTCGAGGTGCGCCTCCTCGGGCTCGAGCTTGCCCGCGGGGATCTCGACGAACTCGCGCCGCTGCGCGTAGCGGTACTGGCGCTCGAGCACCACCCGGCCGTCGCCGGTGAGCGCGACGATGCCCACCGCGCCCGGGTGGCGGACGTACTCGCGGCTCGTGGTGCCGCCGCCGGGCAGCCGGACCGAGTCCTTTCTCAGCTCGAGGAACCTGCCGGAGTAAACGACGCTGCTGGCGAGCGTCTCTTCCTCGAGCTTGCTCAAAGGCTCTTGATCGCCACGAAGCACAGCGACATCAGCGGCTGCGGCAGGATGCCGAGCGCGAGCACCGCGAGGCCGTTGGCCGACATCAGCACGCGCATCGTGCCGCTCGCCGCCACCGGCGCCGTGTCGGCGGGCTCGTCGAAGTACATGAGCTTGACGACGCGCAGGTAGTAGAAGGCGCCGACCAGCGAGAACAGCACCGCCACGACGGCGAGCCAGATCTGCCCGGCGTTCACCACGCTCGAGATCACCGCGAGCTTGGCGTAGAAGCCCACGGTGGGCGGCACCCCGGCGAGCGAGAACATCAGCAGCAGCATGAGGAAGGCGGTCCAGGGATGGCGGCGGTTGAGACCCTTCATGTCCTCCAGGTTCTCGCACTCGAAGCCCTTGCGCGAGAGGAACACCAGCATGCCGAAGGCACCCACCGACATCAGCACGTAGACCAGGATGTAGAACATCGCCGCGGCGTAGGCGTCTGCGGCGTTCAGCCAGTTGCCGCCGACCACGCCCGAGAGGAGGCCTAGCAGCATGAAGCCCATGTGCGCGATGGTCGAGTAGGCGAGCATGCGCTTGAGGTTGGATTGCGCGATCGCGGTGACGTTGCCGATCGCCATCGACAGCACCGAGAGGATCACCAGCATCTGCTGCCAGTCCGGCGCCATGTCGAGCAGGCCGTTCACCAGCAGGCGCATCGCCATGGCGAACGCGGCGAGCTTGGGCGCCGAGCCGATCACCAGCGTCACCGCGGTGGGCGCGCCGTGGTAGACGTCGGGGATCCACATGTGGAACGGCACCACGCCGAGCTTGAAGGCGAGGCCGCAGACCACGAACACCAGGCCGAAGACGAGGAACGCGTGCTGCGTGCCGTCCCTGGACAGCGTGGCGATCTGGCGCGAGACCTCGGTGAGCGAGAGCGACCCGGTGGCGCCGTAGATCATCGACATGCCGTAGAGCAAGAGGCCGGAGGCGAGCGCGCCGAGCACGAAGTACTTCATCGCCGCCTCGACCGACTGCGCGGAGTCGCGGTTCAGCGCCACCATCGCGTACAGGCACAGCGACAGCAGCTCCAGCCCCAGGTACACGGTGAGGAAGCTGCCGGCGCTCATCATGATCATCATGCCGAGCAGCGCGAACAGCAGCAGCGCGAGGAACTCGCCGCGCAGCAGCCCGCGGTCGAGCAGGTACTGGCGCGAGTAGACCAGCGCGGCGGCGAGCGCGCCGTAGGCGGCGAGCTTGAGCACGTGCGCCATGACGTCGGCGACGAACAGGCCGTTGAAGCCGCGCAGCGGCGCCCCGCCCGAGGCCCACAGCACGAACACGGTCGCGGCGGCGCAGGCGGCGAGCACGCCCTGCGCCAGCAGGGTGCTCGCGGCGCGGCGCTCGTCCTTCACGTACAGGTCCGCGATCATGAGCGTGCAGGCGCCGGCGAGCAGCACGATCTCGGGAAGCGCGAGCAGCAGGTCGGCGGCCAGGTCGGTCATCTCAGTACTTGGGCAGGGCGATGTGGCGCAGCAGGTCGTTCACCGAGGCGTGCATCACCTCGGTGAGCGGCAGCGGGTAGACGCCCATGGCGAGCACCGCGACCGCGAGCGCGCCCAGCACGATGGCTTCTCTCGGGTTCAGGTCCTCCAGCTCCTTGACTTCCTCCTTCTCCACCGCGCCGAAAATCACCCGCTTGTACATCCACAGCGTGTAGGCGGCGCCGAAGACGAGCGTGGTGGCGGCGGCGAACGCCAGCCAGAAGTTCGCCTTCATCGCGCCCATGATCACCATGAACTCGCCCACGAAGCCGCTCGTGGCGGGCAGGCCGCAGTTCGCCATGGCGAACAGCATCATGAGCGAGGCGAACTTCGGCATCCGGTTCACCACCCCGCCGTAGTCGGCGATCATGCGCGTGTGCATGCGGTCGTAGAGCACGCCCACGCACAGGAACATCGCCGCCGAGACGAAGCCGTGCGAGATCATCTGGATCAGCGCGCCCTCGATGCCGAACGAATTGAAGATGAAGAACCCCAGGGTCACGAAGCCCATGTGCGAGATCGAGGAGTAGGCGATCAGCTTCTTCATGTCGGTCTGCACCAGCGCCACCAGGCCGATGTAGACCACCGCGATCAGCGACAGCGCGATCATCAGCCAGGCGAGGCTCTTCGAGGCGTCGGGCAGGATCGGCAGCGTGAAGCGCACGAACCCGTAGGCGCCGAGCTTCAAGAGGATCGCGGCGAGCACCACCGAGCCGCCGGTGGGCGCCTCGGTATGGGCATCGGGCAGCCAGGTGTGCACCGGCCACATCGGCACCTTGACCGCGAAGGCGAACAGCAGCCCGAAGAACAGCAGCACCTGCTCGGCGTGCGTGAGCGGCAGCTTCCACCAGGTCTGGATGTCGAAGCTGCCGCCGGACTTGTTGTAGAGATAGAGCAATGCGACCAGCATGAGCAGCGAGCCGAACAGCGTGTTGAGGAAGAACTTGACCGCGGCGTAGACGCGGTTCGGCCCGCCCCAGACGCCGATGATGATGAACATCGGGATCAGCGTCGCCTCGAAGAAGACGTAGAACAGCAGCGCGTCCAGCGCGGCGAAGACGCCGTTCAGCAGCCCCGACATGACGAGGAACGCGCCCATGTACTGCCCCACGCGCTGCGTCACCACCGTCCAGCCGGCGATCACCACCAGCACCGTGATGAACGAGTTGAGCAGCACGAACAGCACGCTGATGCCGTCCACGCCGAGGTGGTAATGGACGTTGAAGCGCTGGATCCAGGCCGACTTCTCCACGAACTGCATCGCGGCGCTGCCCGTGTCGAAGCCGCCGTACAGCGGCAGCGTCACCAGGAACCCGGCGAGCGCGCCGGAGAGCGCGAGCGCGCGCTGCATCGGCGCGTTGCGGTCGCCGCCCGCGGCGAGCACCAGCAGCCCGGCGAGGATCGGCACCCAGATCGCGAGGCTGAGCAGCATCTAGGCGAACACCCGGTACTTGACGAGCGCGTACACCGCGCCGAGGCCGAAGATCATCATGAACGCGTACCAGTAGATCAGGCCGCTCTGCACCAGCCGCGCCACGCCCGAGAACCAGCCCACCACGCGCGCCGAGCCGTTCACCATCACGCCGTCGATGGCGCGCTCGTCGCCGCCCTTCCACAGCCCCATGCCCACCAGGCGCGCGCCGCCTGCGAACAGCCACGAGTACAGCTCGTCGAAACCGTACTTGCGCTCGACCAGAGCATAGAGCGGCCCGAGGGCGATCGCGATCCTTTTCGGCAAATGTGTATTTTTTATATATAAGAACCAAGCCGTGAAGATCCCGGCGGCGGCGAGCCAGAACGGCGCCGCCGTGAGGCCATGCAGCGTGTAGGAGAAAACTCCTTCGAATTCTGCTTTTACACTCGGCAAGGCATTTCCAAAGTAACTGCCGAACACCACGTCCCCCACGTACCAGCCCGCTCCGATCGAGGGGATCGCGAGCAGCACCAGCGGCACGGTCACCACCCAGGGCGACTCGCGCGGCGGGTGCGCCTTGTCGAAGCGCTCCTCGCCCCAGAACGCCATGAAGACGAGGCGGAAGGTGTAGGTCGCGGTGATGAAGACGGTGAGCAGCACGGCGAGGTAGGCGAAGGCCGCGCCGGGGGTGGCGGACTTGTGCACCAGCTCGATGATCGCGTCCTTGGAGTAGAAGCCCGCGAAGCCCGGGATCCCGGCCGAGGAGATCGCGCCGACGAGCAGCGTCCAGTAGGTCCACGGCATGTGCTTCTTCAGGCCGCCCATGCGCCGCATGTCCTGCTCGTGGTGCAGCGCGATGATCACCGAGCCCGCGGCGAGGAACAGCACCGCCTTGAAGAAGGCGTGCGTGGCGAGGTGGAAGATCGCCGCCGAGTAGGCCGAGCCGCCCAGCGCCGCGGTCATGTAGCCGAGCTGCGAGAGCGTGGAGTAGGCCACCACGCGCTTGATGTCGTACTGCGTGAGCGCCACCAGCGCCATCGAGAGCGCGGTGATGGCGCCGATCACCAGCACCACCGACCTCGCCGTCTCGCTCAGCTCGTAGAGCGGCGACATGCGCGCCACCATGAAGATGCCGGCGGTCACCATGGTCGCGGCGTGGATCAGCGCCGAGATCGGGGTGGGGCCCTCCATCGAGTCGGGCAGCCAGACGTGCAGCGGGAACTGCGCGCTCTTGCCCATCGCGCCTACGAACAGCAGGATGCAGATGAGGGTGATTTGGGTCGTATTTGCGCCCGCCTGAGCGAAAACGGCCGAATAGTCGAGCGTGCCGAACTGCGCCAGGATGATCGCGATCCCCAGCAGGAAGCCGAAGTCGCCCACGCGGTTGACGAGGAACGCCTTCAGGCCGGCGTAGATCGCCGTGGGGCGCGTGTACCAGAAGCCGATCAGCAGGTAGGAGACCAGCCCGACCGCCTCCCAGCCGAAAAAGAGCTGCAGGAAGTTGTTCGCCATCACCAGCATCAGCATCGAGAAGGTGAACAGCGAGATGTAGGCGAAGAACCTCTGGTAGCCGGGGTCCTCGGCCATGTAGCCGATGGTGTAGATGTGCACCATCAGCGACACGAAGCTCACCACCACCATCATCAGCGCCGAGAGCCGGTCGATCTGGAAGCCGATCTCCAGGCGCGTCTCGCCCATCGTGATCCAGCTGTAGACGCCGCCGTTGAAGGTGTTGCCGTTCAGGACGTCGGCGAAAATCACGAGCGAAGCGACAAAAGAGAGGAACACGGAAAGAATCGTGACGCGGTGCGACCAGGCGCGGCCGATCGCCTGGCCGGCGAGGCCGGCGACGATCGCGCCGGCGAGCGGCGCGAGCGGGACGATCAGGTAGAGCGTCTTCATCGCGATCATCTTGTCGATCCAGGCGAGCAGCCCGCCGCCCATCTCATCCTTTCAGCGAATCGAGGTCGTCGACGTTGATCGTGGCGAGGTTGCGGAACAGCACCACCAGGATCGCGAGGCCGATCGCCGACTCGGCGGCGGCCACCGTCAGGATGAAGAACACGAACACCTGGCCGGCGGGGTCGCCCAGGTAGTGCGAGAAGGCGACGAAGTTGAGGTTGACGGCGAGCAGCATCAGCTCGATCGCCATCAGCAGGACGATCACGTTCTTGCGGTTGAGGAAGATGCCGACCACCGCGACGGCGAAGAGCAGCGCTCCCAGCACCAGGAAATGCGCGAGCGTGAGCTGCGGCGCGAGCATCAGCGCTCCTTCTCCGCCGGCATCGCCACCAGCCGCACCCGCTCGCCGCGCCGCACCTTGACCTGCGCGGCGGGATCCATGGCGCGCGTGTCCTTGCGCCGGCGCAGCGTCAGCGCGATCGCGGCGACGATCGCCACCAGCAGGATCACCGCGGCGACCTCGAAGGCGTAGGCGTAATCGGTGTAGATCAGGCGCCCGAGCTCCTTGGTGTTGCTGTAGTCCGCGGGCAGCGCGCGCGGCGGCGCGGCGAGGCCCACCCAGCGCCCGTAGAGCACCGCGGCCATCTCGAAGGCCATCAGCACGCCGACCATGACGCCGAGCGGCAGGTACTGCCAGAAGCCCTCGCGCAGGCGCTCGAGGTTGATGTCGAGCATCATCACCACGAACAGGAACAGCACCATCACCGCGCCCACGTACACCAGCACCAGGGTGATGGCGAGGAACTCGGCGCGCAGCAGCAGCCAGATCGCCGCGGCGGTGAAGAACGCGAGCACCAGGAACAGCACCGCGTGCACCGGGTTGCGCGCGGTGATCACGCGCAGCGCGGCAGCGAGCAGGATCGCCGCGAAGACATAGAACACCCCCGTCTCGAACATCGTTGTTCTTCTTCCCCTAGCGGTAGGCCGCGTCCGCGGCGCGGTCGGCGGCGATGGTCTGCTCGTAGCGCTCGCCCACGGCGAGCAGCATCGGCTTGGTGTAATACAGGTCGCCGCGGCGCTCGCCGTGGTACTCGATGATGCGCGTCTCGACGATCGCGTCCACCGGGCAGGCCTCCTCGCAGAAGCCGCAGAAGATGCACTTCGTCAGGTCGATGTCGTAGCGCGTGGTGCGCCTTGTTCCGTCTTCTCTTTGCTCGGACTCGATATGAATCGCCAGGGCCGGACACACCGCCTCGCACAGCTTGCAGGCGATGCAGCGCTCCTCGCCGTTGGGGTAGCGGCGCAGGGCGTGCAGCCCGCGGAAGCGCGGGCTCATCGGCGTCTTCTCCTCCGGGTACTGCACCGTGATCTTGCGCGCGAACAGGTGCCGCCCCGTCAGGGCCAGGCCACGGAAAAGCTCCAACAACAAGAAGCTTCTGAAAAAATCGAACAGACGGGTCATTTCCACAGGCTCCACGGCGTCTGCATCCACAGGCCGATCACCGCGATCCAGACGAGCGTGAGCGGGATGAACACCTTCCAGCCCAGGCGCATGATCTGGTCGTAGCGGTAGCGCGGGAAGGTGGCGCGGATCCAGAGGAACATCGACACCACCACGAACACCTTGCCGAGCAGCCAGACGACCGGCGGGATCGCGAGCGTCAGGGCCGACTCGAACGGCGGCTGCCAGCCGCCGAAGAACAGGATCACCGTCAGCGTCGCGATCAGGATCATGTTCATGTACTCGGCGAGGAAGAACAGGGCGAAGGTCATGCCCGAGTACTCGACCATGTGGCCGGCGACGATCTCGGACTCGCCCTCGACCACGTCGAACGGCGCGCGGTTGGTCTCGGCGATGCCGGAAACGAAGTACACCACCGCCATCGGCGCGAGCGGCAGCCAGTTCCAGGAGAGGACATTCAGCCCCATCGCGGCGAACGTGCCCCTGCCCTGCCCGGCGACGATGTCGGAGACGTTCAGGCTGCCCGAAACCATCAGCACCACCACCAGCGCGAAGCCCATCGCGAGCTCGTAGGACACCATCTGCGCCGCCGAGCGCATCGCGCCGAGGAAGGCGTACTTCGAGTTCGACGCCCAGCCGGCGATGATCACGCCGTACACGCCGATCGAGCTGAGCGCGAGCAGGTACAGGAGCCCCGCGTTGATGTCGGCGAGCACCCAGTCCGGCGCGAACGGGATCACCGCCCAGGCGGCGATCGCCGGCGCGAGCATCGTGATCGGCGCGAGGATGTAGAGCGCCTTGTTGGCGTTGGCCGGCACGATCACTTCCTTGAACAGGAGCTTCACGCCGTCGGCGATCGGCTGCAGCAGCCCCAGGGGCCCGACGCGGTTCGGGCCGATGCGGATCTGCATCCAGCCGATGAGCTTCCTCTCCCAGAGCGTCAGATAGGCCACCGCGAGCATCAGCGGCACCAGGATCGCGACGATGAACGCGAGCGAGGTGACCAGCTCGTAGAAAGCAGGCCCCCAAGTATTTCCAAATGCATTCTCAGAGCAACTGAGAAACGAATCGAAACAACTCATAACAAAACCGAACATTCAAGCCGCCCTCTGCACGGTGATCTTCTCCACCGCCAAGCTGCCGAACATGGGTCCGAGGCCCGCGGTCAGCGGATGCCCGGCCGCGACGCGCACGCAGTTGTCCGGCAGCTTGTCATCCAGCGCCGCGGCGAGCATGGCCTCGCCTTTACCCTGGGTGATTTTTACCGTGGAACCTGAAGCCAGACCCAACTGCTCGAACAACTTCCTGTTCATCCACGCCCGCGGCGGCTGCGCGTCTCGCGTCTGCTGCAGCGGCGCCGAGCGCCTGGCCAGCGGATCCGCGAAGTAGATGGGAACGTCGGCGATTCGCTGAATTCCTTGAGAATGCACCGGGGCCGGTTTTCCCGGGTCGGAAATGCCGTTCGAGAGCAAAGCCTTCAAATCCTTGCCCCGCAGGCATTCGGCCTTCACTTCCTCGGAGCTGTCGAACTCGAACCCCGGCAGGTCGAGCAGCGTGCCGAGCACGCGCAGCACCTTCCAGGCCGGGCGCGCCTCGCCCAGCGGCTGCACCGCGCCGTGGAAGCTCTGCACGCGTCCCTCGGTGCTGACGAAGGTGCCCGAGGTCTCGCTGAACGGCGCGATCGGCAGCAGCACGTCGCCGACGTCGGACTTGAACGCGCTCAGGTTGACGATGGAGGCCTTGTCCCCGAGCGGGTGCGCGCAGTCGAGCGCGGGATCGATGTTGAGCAGGAGCAGGGCATTCTTCTTCAGCGCCTGCGGCAGTCCTCCCGCGGCGGGCAATCCCGCCACGTAGCCGCCCACCGAATTGGCCGCCTCGCCGAGGAACCCGAGCTTCGCGCCGGTGGCCTGCGCGAGCGCCTGCGCCGCGGCGTGGATCGCCGCCGCCTGCGGATGCTGCTGCGCGAAGTTGCCGAGCAGGATTGCCGTGTTTTTTCCGGATTTCAAGACATCTTGAAAAT
>JBFLYF010000509.1:0-1549 GCA_040756795.1 Pseudomonadota bacterium | reverse complement strand
CCCGGGGGGCCCTCGCGGCCCGCCGCCGCGCCGGCGCCGCCGTGCGCAGCGCCTGGGGCAACCTCATGCCGGACGTCAGCACCAATTTCGGCGCGTCGTTCCGCGAGGGCCGCCCGCAGCTCATCAACGGCGTGCCGCTCGGCGCCTCCGGCGACCAGATCCAGTCGTCGTACGGCTTCAGCGCGCAGCTCAGCGTGAACCCGGCCACGCTCCTCCAGCCTCGCGCCCAGCGGCTCAGCGCGGACGCCACCGAGGCGGACATCCGCGCGAGCGCCCAGACGCTCCACACCGCGGTGACGCAGCAGTACCTCGCGGTCCTGCAGCAGCAGGCGCGCGCCGCGCTCCAGGACACGCTCGTCGCGACCGCGGCCGCGCAGCTCGAGCTCGCCCGCGTGCGGGCCAGCGTCGGGTCGGCGACGCCGCTCGACGTGCAGCAGGCGGAGGTGGAGCTCGGCCGGCAGCGTGTCGCCGGGATCCAGGCGCGGAACCAGGCCGAGGTGGAGAAGCTCCGCCTGTTCCAGGTGATGGGCGTGCCGATGCCGCAGGGCGTGCTGCTGACGACGGAGTTCCGCCTCGAGGCGCCGACGCTCTCGCTCGAGCAGCTCCTGCAGATGGCGCGCGAGGGGAACCCGTCGCTCGCCGCGGCGGAGGCGCGCACCCGCGTCACCGACATCGGCGTCAAGCAGGCGCGCGGCGAGTACCTGCCGTCGCTGAGCGTGCAGACCGGGATCGGCGGCTACACGAGCCAGTTCACGGACGACACGTTCCTCATCGAGAACGAGCTCGCGGGCGCGATCGGCCAGTGCAACTCGACGAACCGGATCCGCGAGATCGTGGGGATGCCGCCCGCGAACCCGAACTGCAACGCGATCACGCTCTCGCCGGGCGACATCGCCGACATCCGCGCGAACAACCGCGCCTTCCCGTTCGACTTCGAGACGAACCCGTGGCAGATCAGCGCCGGCGTGTCGCTCCCGATCTTCAACGGCTTCGCGCGCGAGCAGCGGGTGCAGGAGGCGCAGGCGAATCGCAACGAGGCGCAGTACCGCGCCCGCGCGACGCGCCTCCAGCTCGAGGCCGACGTGACGGCGGCGTACCTGACGCTCCAGTCGCAGCTCCAGGCGGTCGCGCTGCAGGAGCAGAACGCGCGCACGGCGCGGCAGGCGCTCGAGCTCGCGCAGGAGCGCTACCGCGTCGGTGCGAGCACGTTCGTCGAGGTCTCGCAGGCGCGCGACACGTACGCGCAGGCCGAGACCGACCGCATCAACGCGATCTACGAGTTCCAGCGCGCCTTCGCGAGCCTCGAAGCCGCCGTCGGCCGCCCGCTCCGCTGACCCCTCCCGCCACCTTCGGCGCGCGGCTCCGCCGGGCGCCTACCCGAGGTACGACATGAGCAAGCGTCTGAAGTGGTCCATCCTGGGCGTCGCCGTCCTCGGCGTCGGCGGCCTGCTCGCCCTCACCGCCTTCAAGCGCGACGGCGGCGCGACCGAGGTGCGGATCGAGGCGGTGGAGGCGCGCGACCTCGTGGCCGCGGTGACCGCGAGCGGGC
>JBFLYF010000508.1:0-1550 GCA_040756795.1 Pseudomonadota bacterium | reverse complement strand
AGGGCACCGGCGCCGAGATCACGTGGTCGGGCGAGGCGATCGTCCTCAAGGCCGGGTCCGAGGAGCGCTGCGCGGCGCTGCTCGACGTCTTCAAGGAGAAGCTCGTCAAGCGCCAGGTGTCGCTGAAGACGCTCGACGCCGGCGAGCCGCAGCAGTCGGGCAAGGAGTACCGCCTGACGGCCACGGTCAACGAGGGCATCAGCCAGGACAACGCGAAGAAGGTCAGCAAGGTCGTGCGCGAGCAGGGCCCGAAGGGCGTGCAGGCGCAGATCCAGGGCGACCAGCTGCGGGTGTCGGCCAAGAAGAAGGACGACCTGCAGGCGGTCATCGCGCTGCTCAAGGGCACCGACTTCGACTTCGCGCTGCAGTTCACCAACTACCGCTGAGCCCGGTGCCTGCCGGGCCGGCGCTCGTGGGCTAGTACCGGCGGTAGCCGGCCATCTCCTCGAGCCGCGCGATGCGGTCGGCCATCGGCGGGTGGGTGCTGAAGAGCTTGCCGATGCCGCCACCGCGGAACGGGTTGGCGATCATGAGCGAGCTGGTCGGCGCCAGCGACGGGTCCTCGACCAGCGGCCGCGCCGCCGTCCCGCGCTCGAGCTTGCGCAGTGCGCTGGCGAGCGCCAGCGGGTCACCCGTGATCTGCGCGCCCGAGGCGTCCGCCTGGTACTCGCGACTGCGGCTGATGGCCATCTGGATCACGCCGGCGGCCAGCGGGCCGAGGATGATCAGCAGCAGGCTCGACAGCACGTTGCCGCTCTCGCGGTCGCGTCCGCCGAAGATCATCGCGAACTGCGCCATGTTCGCGGGGAACGTGATGACCGTCGCGAGGGCGGCCGCGACCGAGCTGATGAGGATGTCGCGGTTGCCGACGTGCGCCAGCTCGTGGCCGAGCACGCCGCGCAGCTCGCGCTCGTCGAGCAGCTCGAGGATGCCCTCGGTGACGCAGACGGCGGCGTTCTGCGGGTTGCGTCCGGTCGCGAAGGCGTTCGGGGCGGACGTCGGGCTGATGTACAGCCGGGGCATCGGCATGCGCATCGCCTGCGCGAGGGAGGCGACCGTCGCGTACAGCTGCGGCGCCTGCACCTGGCTCACCGGGTAGGCGCGCATGCTCTTGAGCGCCAGCTTGTCGCTGTAGAAGTAGGAGTAGCCGTTGACGCCGAGGGCGATGACGAGCGCGATCAGCAGGCCGCCCGAGCCGAACTGCGCGCCGACGAACAGGATGATCGCGGACAGCAGGCCGAGCAGGGCGGCGGTCTTCAGGCCGTTCTTGTGCGAGTGCACGGTCGTCCTCCGAGGTGGGGCGGGCACCGGGTAGAACGCCACCGGACGGCCGCTCGTTCCGCGGCCCCAGCCCGTTCCCGGTGCCGGCGCGCCAGCGCACGAGCGTCGCCCTGGCACCGGGTTCCGGACGTCAGCGACCTGCGCGCTGCTGCGCGACGGCGTCGAGGCGGGCCGCGGCCACGACCTCCTCCGCCGGCTCGGCCAGGGGGTCGAGCGGCGGGGGCGGCGGGACGGCGCGCATCCACGCCCGCAGCGCCTCCCGCTCCTCG
>JBFLYF010000507.1:0-1558 GCA_040756795.1 Pseudomonadota bacterium | reverse complement strand
CACCGAGCCCTCGGCGCCGTCGGGCGAGGCGACCAGGCGCAGGCGACCGCGCTTGGCGGTGTCATCGAAGCGCTTCTGCTCGTAGTCCGGCGCGATGCCGCGCACGCTCGGCTCGATCCAGATCTGCAGGAAATGCGTGACGCCCGCCTTGTCGTGGTTGAACTCGCTGTGCAGCACGCCGCGGCCCGCGCTCATGCGCTGCACGTCGCCCGGCACGATGGTCGAGCCATTCCCCATGGAATCCTGGTGCGCGAGCGCGCCCTCCAGCACGTAGCTGAGGATCTCCATGTCGCGGTGGCCGTGCGTGCCGAAGCCGGTGCCGGGCTGCACGCGGTCCTCGTTGAGGACGCGCAGCGGCCCGTAGCCCATGTGGGCCGGGTCGTAGTAGTCGGCAAACGAGAAGGAGTGGTAGGACTCGAGCCAGCCGTGCCGCGCATGGCCGCGCTCGTCGCCGCGACGGACCTCGATCATGCCGCGCGTGCCCTCAGGCCGCGCCGGCGGCCTTCGCCTGCGCGGCGACTTCCTGGTGCACCTTCGCCATGTCGAGCGCCTTCGCCTGCGCGAGCACCTGCTCGAGCGCCGATCCCGGCAGCGCACCGGCCTGCTGGAAGATGATCACCTTCTCGCGGAACACCATCAGCGTCGGGATCGAGCGGATGTTGAAGCCGGCGGCGAGCTCCTGCTGCTCGTCGGTGTTCACCTTGCCGAACACCACGTCGGAGTGCGCCTCGGAGGCCTTCTCGAAGACCGGCGCGAAGCCGCGGCACGGACCGCACCACGGCGCCCAGAAGTCCACGATGACGATCGGGCTGCCGTTCACCGTCTGCTCGAAGTTGTCCCTGGTCAGCTCGACCGTCGCCATGCCGGCTCCTTTTGCGCGAAAGCGTGCAGTGTATATTGAGTCGGCCCGAGCCCTTTCAAGCTGACATGCGCTATGTAGGCCGTTTCGCGCCTTCGCCCAGCGGCCCGCTGCACTTCGGCTCGCTGGTTGCGGCGCTCGCGAGCTGGCTGGATGCGCGCCGTGCGGGCGGATCCTGGCTCGTGCGCATGGAAGACCTGGACCGGCCGAGGGTCATGCCGGGCGCGAGCGACGCGATCCTGCGCCAGCTCGAGGCGCTCGGCCTTGCCTGGGATGGGGTCGTGCTCTGCCAAAGCACTCGAAGGGAATTGTATGAAGCGGCAATAGAAAGACTTCGACCCCAGACCTACCCCTGCGCCTGCACGCGCAGGGAGCTCGAGGACTCGGCGCTCGCGATCGACGGCGCGCGCGTTTATCCCGGCACCTGCCGGGGCGGCATGGCGCCCGGGAAGGCGCCCCGCGCCTTGCGCCTGCGTACGGACGCGGAGCCGATCCGCTTCGCGGACCGCGTCCAGGGCGAGATCGCGCAGTCGGTGGAGCGCGAGGTCGGCGACTTCGTCCTGCGGCGCGCCGACGGCATCATCGCCTACCAGCTCGCGGTGGTGGTGGATGACGCCGCACAGGGCGTCACCGCTGTGGTGCGCGGCGCCGACCTGCTCGACTCGACCGCGCGCCAGATCCTGCTGCAACGGCTCCTCG
>JBFLYF010000506.1:0-1565 GCA_040756795.1 Pseudomonadota bacterium | reverse complement strand
CAGATGTCGCCCCCCCGCCCCCCGCGCCGCGCCGCGACCAGGTAGGCGAGCAGCTGGCTGCCCTCGTCCTGCACCTCGACCGAGCCGTCGAGGTAAAGGGGGTGGCGGTTGATCGCCGGCTTGCCCTGCAGCCGGATGCCCGCAGGCGAATAGGGTGTCGGGGAGGCTTCGAGATCGAGTTGCTTCAATATTTCCTCGCGCGAGCCTCTGGCGAGGTTGACCCGCAAGTCCAGGGGCGCAGGGTTCAGCATCGCCAGCGCGATGCGTGCGGCCTCGGGCGCGCCCTGCTCCGCCACCAGCCGCTCCCAGAGCCAGTCGGGCAGATCCGCGCGCTGCGCTTCGCCGAGGCTTTGCATGGAGAAGCCCTTGATCCGGGCAACCAGCTCGGCGTCGGCTTCCAGCACCCGTCCCGAGAGGCCGAAAACGCGCACCAGCGCGGCGATCACCAGGTCGTGCGGCGTGGCGCTCCCCGCCGCGGCCTCGAGCGAGCGCTTGCGGCGCAGCGCCGCGAACGCGGTTTCGGCCACGAAGGCCCGGTCGCGCTGCCCGAGGCCGCGATGGTGGCGCAAGTACGACGACAGCGCCTGGTCCGCGGGGCGGGAAAACCGCAGCAGCTCCGCGAGCGCCGCCACGGCGTGCGTCAGCTGCCCCCGGCCCGGCCTCATTTCACGTCCCTATTGCGCGGAGATTCGCGTGGCGACCTGATCGAGCCGCGTGCCGTCCTTGTCGACGACCAGGATGCGAACCGGGAGGTTCTGCTTGTCGGCGGCGAGCCAGATCTCGGTGGCCTTGTCCTCGGGACGGTCGCGCCGCTTCACCAGCTTGAGGGCTTCGAACTCGCCGGCCGGAGTCTTGACGCGCTCCCTGCCCGCCGGCCGGTAGGCGTAGCGCGACACGCGCTTGCCGTCGGCCACGCTGACGCTCACCGCCTTGCCGGGAGGGGAGAAGGCAAAGCTCCACATCAGGCTGAGCTGATCCTGCTGCAGCAGCGTCCCCGTCCCTGACGCGGCATTGAACTTCACCCGCCTCGGCTCCCGGCCGCTGCGCCTGTCCTCGAACCGCTGCGGCCGCAGCCCGTCGGCGGCGATCGTTCCACGGCTGGTGCGCGTGGCCTCGCCGCGCAGGGAAAACACGCCCTTGCCTCGCCAGTTCTCGGTCAGCTGGTAGCCGCGCCCGTCGTGCTCCAGCCGTTGCGTCACCTCGGCCACCGCCGTGCCGTTGCGCGCCAGCTCGTAGACCACCTCGACGCGCTGCGGCGGCGCCGCTTGCGCCGCTGCGGCGCTAAGCGCGATCAGCAAGAAGATATTGCGCATCGTTGCCCTTAACGCTGACCCGCCCGCCGTCGATGACGAGCCGGTCGTCGAGAAACCACCGGATCGCCCGTGGATAGACGACGTGCTCCTGGCGCAGCACGCGCTCGGACAGCGTGTCGGCCGTGTCGTTCGCGAGCACCGGCACCGCCGCCTGGATCACGATCGGGCCGCCGTCGAGCTCCTCGGTCACGAAGTGCACCGTGCAGCCGTGCAGCTTCACTCCAGCTGCGAGCGCGCGCTCGTGGGTATGCA
>JBFLYF010000505.1:0-1576 GCA_040756795.1 Pseudomonadota bacterium | reverse complement strand
GCATGAAGTGCATGTCGCGCGCGTGGCGCGCCACGCGCGCCAGCCGGAACAGCAGCGGCGTGGAGATGTTGTACGGCAGATTGCCGACCAGGCGAAACCCGTGCGGAAAGCACGCGTAGTCGAGCTCGAGCGCATCGGCGCGCAGCACGCTCAGCTCCCGGGAGCCAAAGGCCTCGCCCAATCCCTTCGCGAGGTCGCGGTCGATCTCGATCGCGGTGAGCCGCCCGGCGCGCTCGATGAGCGGGCCGGTGAGCGCCCCCTCGCCCGGCCCGATTTCGACGATCGTCTCGCCCGCCGCCGGCGCGATCGCCTCGACGATGCGCCTCAGGATTCCGGGGTCGTGCAGGAAGTGCTGGCCGAAACGCTTGCGCGTCTTCAGCACCGCCGCTTCCCCGGAGTCACCGGTCCTCGAGCCGCAGCTCGACGTAGGTCCGATCGCGCAGCTGGCGCAGCCACTCCTGGTAGGCCTCGTCCGCCTTGCGCTCCTTCAGCACCTGCCGCGCCTGCATGCGGCGCCGCTCCGGCGACATGCCCGCGGCGCGCCGCTCGAGCACCTCGATCAGGTGCCAGCCGAAGGGCGTCTTCACCGGCTGGCTCACCTCGCCGGGCTTCAGCGCCGCCATGGCGCGCTCGAAATCGGGCACGGTGTCCCCGGGGAGCACCCAGCCGAGCTCGCCGCCGCGCGAGGCGCTCGCGTCCTGAGAGTGCAGGCGCGCCTGCTGCGCGAAGCCGGCCCCGCCCGTGACGATGCGCTCGCGCAGCTCGGCGAGCCGGCGGCGGGCGTCGGCCTCGGACACGACCTCGCTCGAGCGGATGAGGATATGGCGCGCGCGCGTCTGCTCGACCGCCGCGCCCTCCTCGGCGCCGCGCCGCTCGAGGAGCTTGAGCACGTGAAAGCCCCCGGGCGAGCGCAGCACGGCGCTCACCTCGCCCGCGCGCATCGACTTCACCGCCGAGGCGAAGAGCTCGGGCAGCCGGTCCTCGGCGCGCCAGCCGAGCTGGCCGCCCTGCAGCGCGTCGGGACCGTCGGAGTAGCTCGCCGCGAGCTTGCCGAAGTCGCCGCCGGCGAGCGCCTCGGCGCGCGCCTTTTCGGCGCGCAGCCGCGCCTGCTCGATTCGCTCCGGGCTCGCCTGCTCGGGCAGGCGCACCAGGATGTGCGCCAGGTTGTACTCGCTGCGCACGCCCTTCTCGAGCCTGGATTCCTCGAGGAACAGGTCGATCTCGCCGTCGCTCACCTCGATGCGGTCGTCGACCTCGCGCTCGCGCAGCCGCTGCAGCTGGATCTGCTGGCGCACCTCGTCGCGGAACCTGTCGAACGGCACGCCGTCCTTCTCCAGCGCCTGGCGGAACGCCGCCAGCGTCAGCTTGTTGCTCTCGGCGATGCGCTCGAGCGCCCGGTCGAGCTGGATCTCCTCGACGCGGATGCCGTTGTCGCGCGCGAGCTGCAGCTGCGCCTTGTCGAGGATCAGCCGCTCCAGGATCTGGCGCTCGAGCTGCGTCCGGTCGGGCAGCGGCGTGCCCTGCCGGCGCAGCTGGCGCTCGGCGTAGTCGCGGCGCTCGGCGAGCTCGGAGGCCG
>JBFLYF010000504.1:0-1579 GCA_040756795.1 Pseudomonadota bacterium | reverse complement strand
CGCATCTACGGCACGGCGTGGTTCAAGAAGGAGGACCTCGAGGCGTACCTCCACCGCGTCGAGGAGGCCGCCCGCCGCGACCACCGCGCGCTCGGCCAGGCGCTCGACCTCTTCTCGACGGACCAGCGCGTCGGCGCCGGCCTGATCCTCTGGCATCCCCGCGGGGCAATCGTCCGCAACGAGATCGAGACGTTCGAGCGCGAGCTCATCCTGCGCCACGGCTACGAGCTCGTCTACACGCCGCACATCGTCAGCGAGCGGCTCTTCGAGATCTCCGGCCACCTGCAGAGCTTCAAGCAGGGGATGTTCGGCGCGATGGAGGTGGAGGGCGCGGCCTACCGGCCGAAGCCGATGAACTGCCCCGGCCACATCTGCATCTACCAGGCGCACCAGCGCTCCTACCGCGAGCTGCCGATCCGCTACGCGGAGTTCGGCACGGTGTACCGCTACGAGCGCAGCGGCGTGCTGCACGGGATGCTGCGCGTGCGCGGCTTCACGCAGGACGACGCGCACGTCTTCTGCACGCCCGAGCAGGTGGAGACGGAGGTCGGCCGCCTGCTCGACCTCGTCGACGAGATGCTCGCCGTCTTCGGCTATCCGTACACGATCGAGCTCTCGACCCGCCCCGAGAACGCGCTCGGCGAGCCCGCGCAGTGGGAGAAGGCGGAGGCGACGCTCGCCGGCGTGCTGCGCAACCGCGGCCAGGAGTTCACGATCGACGAGGGCGGCGGCGCCTTCTACGGCCCGAAGCTGGACTTCAAGCTGATCGACGCGATCGGCCGCAAGTGGCAGGGCCCGACGGTGCAGCTCGACTTCAACCTCCCCGAGCGCTTCGCGCTCGAGTACATCGGCGCCGACAACGCCGCGCACCGCCCGGTGATGCTGCACCGCGTGCTCGTCGGCTCGATGGAGCGCTTCGTCGGCGGGCTGATCGAGCACTACGCCGGCGCCTTCCCGGTGTGGCTCGCGCCGGAGCAGGTGCGCGTCATCCCGATCGCCGAGGAGAACACCGACTACTGCCGCGCGCTCCTCCAGCGCCTGCAGCAGGCGGGGATCCGCGCGCACCTCGACGCCCGCACGGAGACGCTGAACTACCGCATCCGCGAGGGCGAGGTCATGAAGGTCCCGTACATGGCCGTCGTCGGGAAGCGCGAGGCCGAGGCGGGCACGCTCGCCCTCCGCGTGCGCGGGCAGGGGAAGAAGCAGGAGATCATCCCCGTCGACGCCTTCGTGGAGCAGGTGAAGGGCGAGATCGCGTCGCGCGCGCTCACGCCGCACGGCGCCGGCCACTAGGCGCCCCGAGTACCTTGCACCCGATCCATCGTCCCGCGGCCCGCGGCGCGCGGCCCGAGAGCACCGACGCCAGCCCCCTCGCCTAGATGTCAGATCCCACTCGCCAGCCGGTCATCGTCGCCGCGGCGCGCACGCCGATCGGCCGCTACCTCGGCGGCCTCGCCTCCCTCGCCGCGCCGGAGCTCGGCGCGATCGCGATCCGCGCCGCGGTCGAGCGCGCGCGCATCGACGCGGCGGACGTCGACGAGGTCATCATGGGCCACGTGCTGCAGGGCGGCGCGGGCCA
>JBFLYF010000503.1:0-1580 GCA_040756795.1 Pseudomonadota bacterium | reverse complement strand
CCCCGCCCCCGCGCTCGCCCCTCACCAGCCCCCACCCCGCGAGCCTCTCCTCGCGCGCCAGCGACTCGAGGATGCTCGCGGCGTCGGCGGCATGCAGCTGCTCGAGCCTGGCGCGCAGCTCGGGCACGAGCCGCGGGTCCCGGCGCTCGAGCAGCGCCTGCACTTCCTGCAGGTTGCGCCGCAGGTCCTCGACTTCGAGGCGCGCAGGCAGCTCCGCCATGCGCGCTCCGCTATGGAATCTGCGCCGCGGGCATGCGCGCGCGGATCGTCTCGATGCGGCCGCTGACATACTGCGTCTGCCGGCCCGGAGCGTAGCGCCGCGGGCTCGGCAGAATCGCGGCCAGGTAGGCCGCCTGCTCGGCGTTCAGCGCCGCCGCCGTTGCGCCGAAGTGGTAGCGCGCCGCGGCTTCCGCCCCGAACACGCCCTCGCCCCACTCGGCGAAGTTGAGGTAGAGCTCGAGGATGCGCCGCTTGGACAGCGTCGACTCGAGCATCCAGGTGATCGCCGCCTCCTGGCCCTTGCGCAGCCACGAGCGCTCCCCCGACAGGAACAGGTTCTTCGCCAGCTGCTGGCTGATGGTCGAGGCGCCGGCGACGATCCGGCCCTGCCGCTCGTTTCTCTCCATCGCCTTGGAGATCGCCTGCCAGTCGAAGCCCTCGTGGCCGACGAACTTGGCGTCCTCGGCGGCGATCACGGCGCGCTTCAGGTGCGCCGAGATGCGCTCGTAGCCGGCCCACTGGTAGACGATTCTCGCCCTGCGATCCCTGGCGCGCATCTGCTCCAGGCGCGCTTCCATGAAGGCGGTGCCCGCGGGCTCGTAGAAGCGCCACCACAGGACGTGGGCGTAGAACCAGCCCTGCAGCGCGAGCGCCGCCACCACCAGCACGCCGAGGCTGTAGCAGAAGACCTTCCAGGCGATGCGCGCGGCGCGCAGCACGCGGCCTCGCGCCCCTAGCGGCGGCGCAGCGCCGCCAGCACCGGCGCCGTGTCGGGGCGCACGCCGCGCCACAGCAGGAACGATTCGGCCGCCTGCTCGACCAGCATGCCGCTGCCGTCGTGCGCCTCGGCGCCCGCGGCGCGCGCCATGGCGAGGAACGGCGTATCGCGGCCGTAGACCATGTCGTAGGCGAGCGCGCCCGCGGCGAACGCGCGCGCGGCAAGCGGCGGCGCCTCGCCGGCGAGCCCGGCGGAAGTCGCGTTGATCAGGAGATCAAATTCCTCTTTCTGGATTTCCTGATAACCGCCCCCGGCCGCGCCCTCGAAACGCTTGGCCAGCGCGCGCGCCCTCCCGGCGGTGCGGTTGGCGATCACCAGGCGCGCCGGCCGCGCCGCGAGCAGCGGCCCGAGCACGCCCTGCGCCGCGCCGCCCGCGCCCATCAGCAGGATGCGCTGCCCGGCGGGCGAGCGCCCGAGATTCACGCTCAGGTCGCGCAACAGGCCGATGCCGTCGGTGTTGTCGCCGCGCACGCCGCCCGCCTCGAACACGAGCGTGTTGACCGCCTCGGCCGTGCGCGCGCGCTCGGAGAGCGCGCCGTTGCAGTAGCGGTGCGCATCGCCTTTGAAGGGCAGGGTCACGTTC
>JBFLYF010000502.1:0-1585 GCA_040756795.1 Pseudomonadota bacterium | reverse complement strand
CGCTCATCAGGAACATGAGCACCGGGTCCATGGCCGCGGCCGGCGCCGCGGTCATGGCCAGGAACGCGAAAAGAATACCCCCCCTGAGGACCCGGCCCATGCGCCTATTCTAGGCTAACCGCCTGACTTTCTGGCGGGTTTTGGCGGAGAGGCCTGCCGCGGCTTGCCCTTGGCGGCCTTGCTCGCCGGCCTGCCCTTCGCGGGGGCGGCGCGGGTCTGGACGACGAGCTTCTGGCCGGCGAGCAGGCGCCCGATCCTGTTCCAGCGGCGCAGGTCCTCGACCCGCACGCGGTAGCGCGCGGCGATCGCCGTGAGCGTCTCTCCGGGCCGCACGCGGTGGATGATCCTGCGCGGCGCGGAGACCGGGATCGGCGGCGCGTACATGATCGGCAGCCGCCCGAGCTCGACCGCGCCGTTCGCCGGCACGACCAGCAGCTTCGGCACCGCGCGCGCGCGCGGCGCGATGCCGTTGACTTCCTTCAGCTGCGCCACGCTCATGCGGTGCTTGCGCGCGATCGACTCGAGCGTCTCGCCGCGGCCGGGCTGGTAGCTCTTCCAGGACACGAGCGCGCCGCCGTCGTAGCGCGCCAGGTTGTCGTGGAAGACGTCGACGCGGTCCGCGGGCAGCACGATGCGCGGCGTGTGCTCGGCGCGGATCACGGGCCGGCTGAAGCCCGGGTTGA
Organism: Pseudomonadota bacterium; assembly: GCA_040756795.1. Taxonomy (GTDB): domain Bacteria; phylum Pseudomonadota; class Gammaproteobacteria; order Burkholderiales; family SG8-39; genus RBG-16-66-20. The sequence goes on along the minus strand of JBFLYF010000502.1, from coordinate 902 downwards.
GCGCGATGAACTCCTCGACCGGCATCTCGGCGAGCTTGGCCGCGAGCCGCACGTCGATGTCGCGCGTGCGGGTGATGGTGGTGAAGTAGGGCAGGTTGGGAATCGGCTCGAGCTCGACGCCGAACAGCTCGGGGCTGGAGACGATGTTCTTCAGCGCCTGGAGCTTGGGCACGTAGTGGCGCGTTTCCGCGGGCATGCCGAGGCTCTCGTAATCGAGCGGCAGGCCGGCGGCGCGGTTCTTCTCCAGCGCGCGCGCCACCGCGTTCTCGCCCCAGTTGTAGGAGGCGAGCGCGAGATGCCAGTCGCCGTGCATGTCGTAGATGTCCTGCAGGTAGTCGAGCGCCGCCGCGGTCGAGGCGACGATGTCGCGGCGCTCGTCGTACCACCAGTTCTGCGACAGCTCGTAGCGCCTGCCGGTGCCGGGGATGAACTGCCACAGCCCCGAGGCGTGCGCGCGAGAGTAGGCCATGGGGTTGAACGAACTCTCCACCATCGGCAGCAGCGCGAGCTCCATCGGCAGGCCGCGCTTCTCGATCTCGTCGACGATGTGGTAGAGGTAGCGCCGGCTGCGCTCGAAGACGCGCTTCAGGTAATCGGGCCGCGCCGCGTACCACGCCGTCTTCTCGGCCACCAGCGGCCCGGAGAGATCCGGCATCGAGAAGCCGACGCGGATGCGCTGCCACAGGTCGTCGGGCCGCGCGGTGCGGTCGATGCGCTTCAGGCCGCGCAGCGGGTCGCGCACCGTCTCGCTCGCGCCGTCGAACGGCGGCAGGCGCTCGGCGTCGAGCGGCCGGGCGAGCGCCTCGGCGGGCGAGGGCGGCGCCTCGCGAAAGCCGAGCACCGGGGATGCGATCGCGGCGCGCTCCGGCGCAGCGGGCTCGGGCGCGCGCGGCGGCCCGGCG
>JBFLYF010000501.1:0-1592 GCA_040756795.1 Pseudomonadota bacterium | reverse complement strand
CATGACCGGCGCCGGCACCCCCGCCATGGCGTAGCGTGCGAAGCGCTCCTCCTCGCCCAGCTGCTGCAGCTCGGGCTTGATGTAGGAGACCGTGCCGAGCGGGCTCATCTCGGTCATGCCCCAGCCGTGGCAGATCTGCGCGCCGAGCCGCTGGTAGGCCCGGATCATCGCCTCCGGGACCGGGGCGCCGCCCACCAGCATGCGGATCCCCGGCGGCAGCTTGTAGCGCTGCGGGTTCGACTCGAGCAGCTGCAGCATCGTCATCCAGATGGTGGGCACGCCGAGCGCATAGGTCGGCTGCTCGGCGGCGAACAGGTCGAGCAGGTCCTCGGGATGCAGGTGCGGCCCCGGGAAGATCATCTTGATGCCCATCATGACGCACGCATAGGGCATGCCCCAGCAGTTGGCGTGGAACATCGGCGTCGCCGGCAGCACGCTGTCGGCGGCCGACAGCCCCCAGTGGTCCGGCTGGTTCGCCATCAGCGTGTGGATCACCGTCGAGCGGTGCGAATAGACCACGCCCTTCGGCCGCCCGGTCGTGCCCGAGGTGTAGCACATCGCCACCGGGTCATTCTCATCATGCTCTGCGTACTTGAACTTGCCCGCGTCTACCGAAATGAAATCCTCATAATTGATGAAAGGCGAAACCACTTTCGCGCCACTGAACGGAAAAACAATCACCTTCTCGAACCTCACCTTGTGCATGAGCTGCTCGTAGAGCGGCAGCAGGATGTCGTCCACGACGAGGAAGCGGTCGGCGGCGTGGTTCGCGATCCAGGCGATCTCGTCGGGCGCGAGGCGCAGGTTGAGCGTGTGCATCACGCCGCCCGCGGCCGGGATGCCGAAGTAGCACTCGAGGTGCGCGTGGTGGTTCCAGCACAGGGTCGCCACGCGCTCGCCCTTCTTCAGCCCCGCGCCGGCGAGCGCCGCGGCGAAGCTGCGCGAGCGGCGGTAAAAGTCGGCGAAGCGGTGCCGCGCGAGGGATTTGTCCGGCAGCCGGCTCACGATCTGCGAATCCGGGTAAAGCCGCCCGGCGCGCTCGAGCAGCTGGTTGAGCGACAGCGGCAGGCGCTGCATCGTGGAATGAATCATCCGCCCTCCTCCTCCGGAGCCGAATGATAGCGACCTCAGGCGCCCGGCGTTTCGCCCTCCGCGAGGGACTGCAGGTAGATCCGGTCGATCGGCTGGTCGAGGTCGTTGCCGGCGCGCTCGAAGCCCTTGCGCCAGTCGTCGATATGGCGGCGTGCCCAGAGGCGCGCGTCCTGCACGTCGCGCCGCCGAATGGCGTCCAGCATCATGCGGTGCGCCTCGAGCAGGCGCGCCGCGCCCACTTTCACCTTGCGCAGCACCATTTCGGTGGTCGGGAAGACGAGCAGGTCCGAAGGCTCGCGCGCGAGCTGCAGCACGCGGTTGCCCGAGGCCTTGCCGATCATGCGGTGGAACTCGCTGTCCAGCCGCGCCACCGCGGCCGGGTCATCGAGCACCTTCTCGGTGCGCCGCAGGTTCGCCTCCATGGCGGCGATCATCGCCCGCGTCGCGCGGCCGCACGCCGCCTCGATCGTCGCCAGCTGCAGCGCCATCGCCGTCTCGTA
>JBFLYF010000500.1:0-1626 GCA_040756795.1 Pseudomonadota bacterium | reverse complement strand
CCGAGACGATGCCGTTGCGTCCCTACCGAAAGACGTCTTCCATCGGGCCTCTCCACCGCAAGCAGCGCCGTCTGATACGAGACCATCGTCTCGGCCGTCACCCGCGCGAGATCCTCGATCTCGGTCTCCCGCTCGAGCCAGTCGAAGAAGTACCGCACGTTCTGCTCGTAGCTGACGACACTGCGCGGGCTCCAGTTCCACGCCGTCATCGCTTCAACGAAGCGTGCCCGCAGCAGATCCATCTTGAGGCGTTGGTGATCATCCATTGGTCACCTCCTGCACTCCGGGAGGAGTGCGTTCGCGCAAGGGGGGGGAGTACGTTCCCCGAAAAACCCCACAAGGTCGATCTCGAGGGTTCTAAGTGACTGAGCCGCGGGTGTTTATGAGGCAAAAACCTTGTGCACAAGGTTTCACAAGCCGCCGCAAGCTCCGCAAGGTGTCACCTACTGAGGACACTTTTTCATTCCGGCGGCGGGATCTTCTTCCTTTCCGTCCCAGAGAAGCTCGTAGAAGTACCGCTTCCCGTTGCGTCCATGCACCGCCCGCAGATACTCGAATTCGATGAGCTGCGGGATGTAGGTCCTCACGTGCCAGGCGGAGTAGCCTGCAGCCTTCTGGATCTCGTCGCGGTGGACGAGCGCGTGATGCTGTGAGAGGCCCTGCTCCTTCATCTTCGCGCAGACAAGCTTGCGGATCTCGATGAGGAGCTGGCGGGTGGGCGGAGCCAGCTCGTCCAGATTCCGCCGCAGGATCAGCGGCGCGAGCTCGCCGGCGATCTCCACATCCTTCCGGCTCACTTCGATGTACTCGGTTGCCTCGACCTTCTTCTTCGGCCGCTGGTGCTGATGCAGCAGCGCGATCGCCTTGATGAGCGTCAGGTACTTCTTCTGTTCGCGGCGGAGGATGAGGCGGTCGCAAGGGTAGGCGAGCCTCTCTGCGTGCGGGTTGACGACCTCGATCGGCTGCAGCAATCGCTGCGCGTTGTGATGGCGGCGGAGAACCGACAGGCGCCGCTCGCTTGAGACGAGACCTTCCATCGTCTCCGCCCATCGCTGCTTTTCCAGAATCCTCTGCGTCTGCTCCTTCGACTCATCCACCGTCAGGATCACGAACCGGTTTCTGGTCTCGTAGTCCAGTGCCTCCGGATGCGCCGTCGTGAGGAAGATGGCTGTGGGGCCGTTCACCCGGTAGTCGATAGCGCGCTGCTTGCCGGTCTGCGGATCCGTGCACGTGGCAGTTATCGAGAGGTACCCGGCGCTCTGGAGGCTGCGCAGCGCGTAGGCCGCCTCTGAAGCGCCTTCCTCTTCGTCGATCGCAAGGAGCTTGTGGACGAGGGCGTTTTCGTCCTTGTAGAAGAGCGCGTACTGAGTGACGCGCGTGTGCATGATGAGATCTTCCGGTGGGATGAGCTCTGCGATCAATAGCTGCAGGTTCGACTTGCCGGCCCCCGAGCGCGCGCAGAAGAGCACTGCCAGCGGCCAGGGCAGTTTCCGCGAGAGGGCCGCAAGGTAGGCGATCAGCATCGCCGTCTCCTCGCCGACGCACCCGACTGCCGCGAAGTCTTCGCGCAGCTTCGCGATCAGATCCCCGCGCCAGGAGAAACGCCATCGCCTCTTCGCGCTCAGC
>JBFLYF010000050.1:0-13501 GCA_040756795.1 Pseudomonadota bacterium | reverse complement strand
GGGCTGCGCTCCTTCCGCGGCCTGCCGCACCGCATGCAGCTCGTCGCCACGCGCGGCGGCGTCGCCTGGTTCGACGACTCCAAGGGCACCAACGTGGGCGCCACGGTCGCGGCGCTGCGCGGCCTGGACCGCAAAGCGGTGCTGATCCTCGGCGGCGAGGGCAAGGGCCAGGATTTCACGCCCCTCGCGCCGGTGGTGGGCGAGAAGGCGAAGCACGTGCTGCTGATCGGCAAGGACGCCGCCCTGATCGGCAAGGCGATCGCCTCCGGCGGCGTCACCACGGAACGAATCGAAACGATGGAGAAAGCGGTCGCGCGTGCGGCGCGAATCGCGGCACCGGGCGATGCGGTGCTGCTCTCGCCCGCGTGCGCGAGCTTCGACATGTTCCGCGACTACAGGCACCGCGGCGATGCGTTTGCCGCCGCGGTGAAGGCGCTGGGCGATGGCTAGCTACGTCTTCGCGCAGAACGCGCCCGCGGCCGAATACGACCGCTCGCTTGCCTGGGCGGCGCTGCTGCTCGTGGCCCTCGGCCTCGTGATGGTCTACTCGGCCTCGATTGCGACCGCCGAGGCGAGCCGCTTCGCCGCGCACAACCCGGCGTATTTCCTCCTGCGCCACGGCGCGTTCCTCGCCATCGGCCTCGCGGCGGCGGTCGCGGTGTTCATGGTGCCCGCGCGCTACTGGCAGAAGGCCGCGCCGTGGCTGTTCGCCGCAGGCCTCGTGCTGCTCGCGCTGGTGCTGATCCCCGGAGTGGGGCGCGAGGTGAACGGCGCGCGCCGCTGGCTCAACCTCGGGGTGGCGACGCTGCAGCCCTCCGAGCTGATGAAGCTCGCGGTGGTGCTCTACGCGGCGGATTACACCGTGCGCAAGCACGCGGTGCTCAGGAACTTCAAGCGCGGGCTGCTGCCGATGCTCGGCGTGATGCTGCTCGTGGCGTGGCTGCTGCTGCGCGAGCCCGACTTCGGCGCCCTGGTCGTGATCGCGGTCACGGCCTTCGGCGTGCTGTTCCTCGGCGGCATGAGCGGCCGGCACTTCGCGGCGCTGCTCGGCATGCTGGCGGCCGGGTTCGCGCTGCTCGTGCTGTCCTCGCCCTACCGGATGCAGCGCATCTTCGGCTTCATGGACCCCTGGTCCGACCCCTTCGGGCGCGGCTACCAGCTGTCGCACGCGCTGATCGCTTTCGGCCGCGGCGAATGGCTCGGCGTGGGGCTGGGGGCGAGCGTGGAGAAGCTGCATTATTTGCCGGAAGCCCATACAGATTTCCTGCTCGCGGTGATCGCCGAGGAGCTCGGCCTCGCCGGCGTCGCGGCGGTGATCGCGCTGTTCGCCTGGATCGTGCTGCGCGCCTTCGCCATCGGCCGGCAGGCGGCGCTGCGCGAGCGCCATTTCACCGCGCTCGCAGCGCAGGGCATCGGCATCTGGATCGGCTTCCAGGCGCTCATCAACATGGGCGTCAACATGGGCCTGCTGCCCACCAAGGGCCTGACGCTGCCGCTCATGAGCTTCGGCGGCAGCGGGCTGCTCGCCAATTGCGTGGCGCTCGCGATCCTGATCCGCATCGACTGGGAAAACCGCCAGCTCGCAAGGGGGCTGAACGCTTGAGCACGATCCTCATCATGGCGGGCGGCACCGGCGGACACGTGTTCCCGGGACTGGCGGTCGCCGACGAGCTTCGCGGGCGCGGCTGGAAGGTCGTGTGGATGGGGGCGAGCAGCGGGATGGAGGCGCGCCTCGTGCCGGCGCGCGGCTATCCGGTCGAGTGGATCCGCGCCGCGGCGCTGCGCGGCAAGGGCCTCGCCGCCGCCTTCCTGCTGCCGTTTCACCTCGCCGTCGGCTTCTGGCAGAGCGCGCGCGCCATTTTCCGGATCCGCCCCGACGTCGTGCTCGGCATGGGGGGCTACGTCGCCTTTCCCGGCGGCATGATGGCCTCGCTGCTCGCGCGCCCGCTCGCCGTGCACGAGCAGAACGCGATCGCCGGCCTCGCCAACCGCGTGCTCGCCGGGGTCGCCGACCGCAGGCTCGCGGCGTTCCCGGGCGCGCTGAAGAGCGCCGAGTGGACCGGCAACCCGGTGCGCGCCGAGATCGCGGCGATCGCCGAGCCGCAGCTGCGCTTTGCGGCGCGCGGCGGTCCCTTGCGCCTGCTCGTCGTGGGCGGCAGCCTGGGCGCGCAGGCGCTGAACGAATGCGTGCCACGCGCTCTCGCCTTGATCGAGGAATCCGTGCGTCCTGTAGTGACACACCAGGCAGGCGAAAAGCACCTCGAATCACTCCAAGAGAATTACCGGAATGAAGGCGTGAAAGCCGAAACCATGGCGTTCATCGACGACATGGCGCGGCGCTACGCCGAAGCCGACCTGGTGATCTGCCGCGCCGGCGCGATCACCGTCGCCGAGCTCGCCGCAGGCGGCATGGCGAGCGTGCTGGTGCCGTACCCGCACGCGGTGGACGACCACCAGACGGCCAACGCGCGCTTCCTCGCCGATCGCGGCGCCGCGCTCCTGCTGCCGCAGGCGAGGCTCACCCCCGAGGCGCTCGCCGCGCTGCTGCGCTCGCTGGATCGCGCGGCGCTGCTGGCGATGGCGCGCAAGGCGAGGGCGCTCGGCAAGCCCGAGGCGGCGCGCGCGGTCGCCGACGCGTGCGTGGCGCTCGCCGGATGAGCAGGCGATGAAGCACAAGGTCCGGCGCATTCATTTCGTGGGCATCGGCGGCTCGGGCATGAGCGGCATCGCCGAGGTGCTGGTCAACCTCGGCTTCCGGGTGAGCGGCTCGGACCTCGCCGCCAACGCCACCACCGAGCGGCTCGCCGGCCTGGGAGTCAAGGTCTTCCCGCATCACAAACCTCAGTACGTGAACGGCGCGGACGCCATCGTCGTGTCGACCGCAGTGCAGGCCGACAATCCCGAGGTCCTCGCCGCGCGCGAACAGCGCATTCCCGTGGTGCCGCGCGCGCTGATGCTCGCCGAGCTGATGCGCCTGAAGCAGGGCATCGCGATCGCCGGCACCCACGGCAAGACCACCACCACCAGCCTGGTGGCGAGCGTGCTTGCCGAGGGGGGCCTCGATCCCACGTTCGTCATCGGCGGCCGGCTGAACGCCGCGGGCTCGCACGCGCGCCTGGGCGCGGGCGACTTCATCGTGGTCGAGGCCGACGAGTCGGACGCGAGCTTCCTGCACCTGCAGCCGGTGATGGCGGTGGTCACCAATATCGACGCCGACCACATGCAGACCTACCAGCACGACTTCGCGCGCCTGCGCCAGGCTTTCGTCCAGTTCCTGCAGAACCTGCCCTTTTACGGCGCCGCGGTGCTGTGCGTGGACGACCCGCAGGTGCGCGAGATCCTGCCGCAGGTGTCCAAGCCCGCGGTGACCTACGGCACCGCGGCCGACGCGGTGCTGCGCGCCGAGGGCATCGAGCACGACGCCGGAAGGATGCGCTTTCGCGTGCGCCGCGGCGAGGCGCGCCCGGTCGAGGTCGCGCTCAACCTGCCCGGGCACCACAACGTGCTCAACTCGCTCGCCGCCTACGCCGTCGGCATCGAGGTCGGCGTCGCCGAGAGCGCGATCCTCAAGGCGCTCGCCGAGTTCCGCGGCGTGGCGCGCCGCTTCCAGCGCTGCGGCGAGATCGCGCTTCCAGGCGGCGCGCGCTTCACCCTGATCGACGATTACGGCCATCACCCGGCGGAGATGGCGGCGACGATCGCCGCCGCGCGCGGCGCGTTTCCCGGGCGGCGCCTGGTGCTCGCGTTCCAGCCGCACCGCTACACGCGCACGCGCGACCTGTTCGAGGACTTCGTGCGCGTGCTGTCCACCGCCGACGTGCTGCTGCTCGCGGACGTCTACGCCGCGGGCGAGCCGGAGATCGTCGCGGCGGACGGCCGGGCGCTGGCGCGCGCGGTGCGCGTCGCGGGCAAGATCGAGCCGGTGTTCGTCGAGGACATCGGGGCAATGGCGGAGGCGATACGGCGCGTGGCGCGGGGCGGGGACGTCGTGCTCACCATGGGCGCGGGGTCGATCGGCAACGTCGCGGCGCAGCTCGCATGAACATGGCCGAAACGGTGCGCTTCGAGGGACTGCGCGGCGAGCTGAAGCACGACGAGCCGATGTCCCGGCACGTCACCTGGCGCGCCGGCGGCCCCGCCGACCGCTTCTACTGCCCCGCGGATCTCGACGACCTGGCGAATTTCCTCAGGCAGCTGCCACGCGAGGAGGCGATCCTGTTCGTCGGGCTGGGGTCGAACCTGTTGGTGCGCGAGGGCGGCTGGCGCGGCACCGTGGTGCTGACGCATCGCGCGGCGAAGCACCCCGAGCTGCAGGAGGGCCTCGTCTACGCCGAGGCGGGCGTCGCGGCGCCGAAGGTGGCGCGCTTCGCGGCGGTGCACAGCCTGGGCGCGGCCGAGTTCCTCGCCGGGATCCCGGGCACCGTGGGCGGGGCGCTGGCGATGAACGCCGGCTGCTACGGCGGCGAGACCTGGGACCTGGTCGAGCGCGTGGTGACCATCGACCGCGCAGGCGAATTGCGCAGCCATCCGCGCAGCGACTTCGAGGTCGGCTACCGCCGCTGCGAGATGAAGGCAGACGCGAGCGCGAGCGGCGGCGACGTCTGGTTCGCCGCGGCGTGGTTCAAGCTGCCCGAGGGCGACACCGAGGAATCGCGCGAGATCATCAAGGCGCTGCTCAAGAAGCGCATCGCGGCGCAGCCGCTCGAGCTGCCCAACGCCGGGAGCGTGTTCCGCAACCCGCCCGAGGGCCGGCCGGCGGCGCGCCTGATCCAGTTCGCGGGCCTGAGGGGCCTCGAGCGCGGCGGCGCGCGGATCTCGGAGAAGCACGCCAACTTCATCGTCAACCCGAAGGGCGTGGCGAGCGCCACCGACATCGAGTGGCTGATCCTGGAGGTGCAGCGGCGCGTCGAGGAGGAGACGCGGGTGCGCCTCACTCCCGAGGTGCAGATCGTGGGGGAGCCGAAATGAGCTTCGGCAAGGTCGCCGTGCTGCTGGGCGGCAGCTCCGCCGAGCGCGAGGTGTCGCTGATGAGCGGCAACGGCGTGCTCAAGGCGCTGCGCGCCAAGGGCGTGGACGCGCATCCCTTCGATCCCGCCGAGCGGGACCTCGCCGAGCTCAAGCGCGAGGGCTTCGCGCGCTGCTTCATCGCGCTGCACGGGCGCGGTGGCGAGGACGGCACGATCCAGGGGGCGCTCGAGATGCTCGGCATTCCCTACACCGGCAGCGGCGTGCTCGGCTCGGCGATCGGCATGGACAAATGGCGCACCAAGATGATCTGGCTGGCGAACGGCCTGCCGACGCCGCGCTACCGCATCCTCAAGGCCGACGACGACTGGAGCGCGGTGGCGCGCGAGCTCGGCCTGCCGCTCATCGTCAAGCCGGCGAACGAAGGCTCGACGCTCGGCCTGACCAAGGTGACCGCGGCGTCGCAGCTTGCCGCCGCCTACGAGCTCGCGGCGAGGAAGTACCGCGATCTGGCGCTCGCCGAGAGCTTCGTCGACGGGCCCGAGTACACCGCGAGCATTCTCGGCGATGCCGCGCTGCCGCTCATCCGCATCGAGGCGCCGCAGGGCAACTACGACTACCAGAGCAAGTACTTCTCCGAGGAGACGAAGTACCACTGCCCCTGCGGCCTGGACGAGACGAAGGAGTGGGCGCTCAGGGCGCTCGCGCTCGAAGCCTTCCGCCTCCTGGGCTGCACGGGCTGGGGGCGCATCGATCTCATGCTCGATACCGCGCGCCAGCCCTGGCTGCTCGAGGTCAACACCTCGCCCGGCATGACCGGACACAGCCTGGTGCCGATGGCCGCGCGTGCGGTCGGCCTGTCCTACGAGGAGCTGTGCGTGAAGATCCTGGAGGCCGCGCATGTGGGATAACCCCAGGCAGCTGAACGCGGCGGCGGGCCTGCTCGTCGGGATCGCGCTGGCGCTCCTCGGCTACGGCGCGCTGCAGATGCTGCTGCGCTCGCCCCTGCTGCCGGTGAAGGAGATCGTGGTGCAGGGGCCGCTGAAGAACGCCGCGCGCGCCGACGTCGAGGCCGCGCTGCAGGGGCTGAGCGGCAACTTCTTCGCGCTCGACCTCGCCGCGGTGCGCGCACGCCTCGAGCAGGCACCCTGGGTGCGGCGGGTGGAACTGCGCCGCGTCTGGCCCGACCGCATCGAGGCGAGCCTCGAGGAGCACGTCGCGCTTGCGCGCTGGGGAGACGACGCCCTGGTGAACACGTTCGGAGAGAAGTTCGGGGACGGAGCCCGATCTCCTCGCGACTCGATCGCACCGTCAGGAGATCGGGCTCCGTCCCCGGATCTTCCAGTCCTGGCGGGCCCGGCGGGCACCGAGGGGCTGGTTGCGCGGCGCTACCTGCGCTTCGCGGAGCTGCTGGCGCCCCTGGGCGAAGCTCCCGCGCGCGTCGTGCTCACGCCGCGCCATGCCTGGCAACTGCGCCTTTCGGGCGGGCTCGCGCTCGAGCTCGGGCGCGACGGCGCCGAGACGGTCGAGGCGCGCCTCGCGCGCTTCGTCGCCGCCTACCCGGAGACGCGCGGGCGCCTGGCGAGGCGCCCGGAGCACGTCGATCTGCGCTACCCCAACGGCTTCGCCTTGCGCGTGGCGGACGGCAGGGGCTGAAGCATGCCCAAGGAAAACCGCAATCTGATCGTCGGCCTGGACATCGGCACCTCCAAGGTGGCGGCGCTGGTCGCCGAGCTCGGCGCCGACGGCGCGCTCGCGGTGCTCGGCATGGGCAGCCACGAGTCCAAGGGCCTGAAAAAGGGCGTGGTGGTCAACATCGAGGCGACCGTGGCCGCGATCCAGCGCGCGCTCGAGGAGGCCGAGCTGATGGCCGACTGCAAGATCGCCTCGGCCTTCACCGGCATCGCCGGCAGCCACATCCGCAGCTTCAACTCGACCGGCATGGTGGCGGTGAAGGACAAGGAAGTGAGCGCGATCGACGTCGCGCGCGCGCTCGAGACGGCGAGGGCGGTGAACATCCCGACCGACCAGCAGATCCTCCACGTCCTCCGGCAGGAATTCATCATCGACGGGCAGGAGGACGTGCGCGAGCCGGTCGGCATGTCGGGCATCCGGCTCGAGGTGAAGGTGCACATCGTCACCGGCGCGGTGTCGGCGGCGCAGAACATCGTCAAGTGCGTGCGCCGCTGCGGGCTGGAGGTGAACGACCTCATCCTGCAGCCGCTCGCCTCCTCGCGCGCGGTGCTCTCCGAGGACGAGAAGGACCTGGGCGTGTGCCTCATCGACATCGGCGGCGGCACCACCGATCTCGCGATCTTCACCCACGGCGCGATCCGCCATACCGCGGTGATCCCGATCGCGGGCGACCAGATCACCAACGACATCGCCATGGCGTTGCGCACGCCGACCGCCGAGGCCGAGAGCATCAAGCTGCGCCACGGCGTGGCGCTGCGCCAGCTCGCCGACCCGAACGAGATGCTCGAGGTGCCGGGGATCGGCGACCGCGCCCCGCGCGTCATGTCGCGCCAGACGCTCGCCGAGGTGATCGAGCCGCGCGTCGAGGAGCTGTTTTCGCTCGTGCAGCAGGTGCTGCGCGAGTCGGGCTACGAGGAGCTGCTCTCCTCGGGCGTGGTGCTCACCGGCGGCTCCGCGGTGATGCAGGGCATGGTCGAGCTCGGCGAGGAGATCTTCCACATGCCGGTGCGGCCGACGTGGTGAAGACGCCGCGCTACGCCACCGCGATGGGGCTGCTGTTCGAGGGCGTCGAGCAGCTGCAGCAGGGGCGCGTGTCGCGCCAGAACGGCTCGGTGCGCGCCGTCTTCGGGCGCATGCGCGACTGGTTCCAGAGGAATTTCTGATTTCGGAGGAGTTTTGCTTCCAACTGGCAAGGAGAAGAAACCATGTTCGAGATCGTGAATGAGCAGGCGGCAGGACCGGTCATCAAGGTGATCGGGGTCGGCGGCGCGGGCGGCAACGCCGTCGACCACATGATCGAGCAGGGCGTCGAGGGCGTCGAGTTCTATGCCGTCAACACCGACGCCCAGGTGCTCTCGCGCAACAAGGCGCGCAACCAGCTGCAGCTCGGCACCAGCGGCCTGGGCGCGGGCGCCAAGCCCGAGGAGGCGCGCCAGGTGGCGCTCGCCGACCGCGAGCGGCTGGAGGAGGCGATCGCCGGCGCGCACATGGTGTTCATCACCGCCGGCATGGGCGGCGGCACCGGCACCGGCGCGGGCCCGGTGATCGCCGAGGTGGCGCGCTCGCTCGGCATCCTCACCGTCGCGGTGGTGACCAAGCCCTTCACCTGGGAGGGCTCCAAGCGCATGAAGATCGCCGAGGCCGGGATCGAGGAGCTCGCGCCGCATGTCGACTCGCTGATCGTCATCCTCAACGACAAGCTCGAGGAGGTGCTCGGCGACGACGTCACGCAGGAGGACGCCTTCAAGGCGGCTGACGACGTGCTCAACAACGCGGTCGCGGGGATCGCCGAGATCATCAACCAGCCGGGCCTGGTGAACGTCGACTTCCAGGACGTGCGCACCGTGATGTCCGAGCAGGGCATGGCGATGATGGGATCCGCGATCTCGGACGGCGTCGACCGCGCGCGCCTCGCCGCGGAGCAGGCGATCGCCTGCCCCCTGCTCGAGGGCGTCAACCTCGCCGGCGCGCGCGGGGTGCTGGTCAACATCACCGCCTCGCGCCCGAGCCTGAAGCTGCGCGAGACCAAGGAGGTGATGAACACCATCCGCGCCTTCGCCGCGGAGGATGCGACCATCATCTACGGCGGCGTGTACGACGACTCGCTCGGCGAGCACCTGCGCGTCACGGTGGTGGCGACCGGCCTGGGCCAGCCGATCCTCGCGCGCCAGCCCAAGCCGCAGCTGGTGGTGTCGCACGCATCCGCCCAGCGTACCGGCACCGACAACCAGCCGCTGCCGGCGATTTCAATGCCGGGCCAGCCCGACTACGGCGCGATCGCCGAGACGCCCGCGGTGTTCCGCCGCCGCGACCGCGCCGCGCAGGTCGAAGCGCTCGCCAACTCGGGCGTCGACAAGTACGACATCCCGGCGTTCCTCAGGAAACAGGCCGACTAGCAGTTCTCCACGGACCAGCCGCCGCCCTCACCCTTGCCGGGGGCGGCGGCCTTTCCGAGCCGTTGTCGCGCCGCAGCACCGGCGCCGTGCATTTCGCACAGCGCGCGCAGGTCATTGTTCGCTGCGCCTGCGGCGACGCGGGGTCTGGCGCGGGTCGGCATGCGCGCTGCGCACGGCGATGTACGCGAATTACCGCGCGATCCAGGGCGACGCGTCGGAGACGGTCATCTCGGAGGGCGGGAGCTGCATCGTCAGCCCGCTCGGCGATCTGCTCGCGGGGCCCGATTACGAAGGCGAATGCATCCTCACCGCGCAGGTGGACCCGGGCGAGATCGCGCGCGGCAAATACGATTTCGACGTCGTCGGCCATTACGCGCGGCCAGACGTCTTCCGGCTCACCGTCAACGAGCGGCCGCAGCCGCCGGTCGTGCTGGAGCGGGATTGAGCCGGCCGCTTGGTAGAATCCTGCCCTCATGCTGCGCCAACGAACCCTCAAGTCGCTCGTCAGCGCCACCGGCGTGGGGCTGCACACGGGGCGCAAGGTGCGCATGACGCTGCGCCCGGCGCAGCCCGACAGCGGTGTCGTTTTCCGGCGCACCGATCTGCCCGCGCCGGTGGACATTCCGGCGCGCGCCGACCTCGTGGGCGAGACACGCCTGTGCTCGTGCCTGGTCAAGGACGAGGTCAAGGTCTACACGGTCGAGCACCTGATGTCGGCGCTCGCCGGCCTGGGCGTCGACAACATCTACGTGGACCTCGACGGGCCCGAGGTGCCGATCATGGACGGCAGCGCGGCGCCGTTCGTGCTGCTGCTGCAGCAGGCGGGGATCGAGGAGCAGGGCGCGCCCAAGCGCTTCCTGCGCCTGAAGAAGCGCATCGAGGCGCGCGACGGCGAGAAATGGGCGGCGCTCGAGCCGTTCGAGGGCTTCAAGCTCTCGTTCTCGATTGCCTACGACCATCCGGTGATCGAGAAGTCGAAGACCGCGCTGACGGTGGATTTCGCGGAGACCTCGTACCGCGAGCTCGCGCGCGCGCGCACTTACGGCTTCATGCACGACGTCGAGAGCCTGCGCGACTCGGGCCTCGCGCTCGGCGGCGGGCTGGAGAACGCCGTGGTGCTGGACGAGTACCGCGTGCTGAACGCCGACGGGCTGCGCTTCGGCGACGAGTTCATCCGCCACAAGCTGCTCGACGCGATCGGCGACCTGTATCTGCTCGGCAGGCCGCTGCTCGCGGCTTTCGGCGCGCACAAGTCGGGGCATGCCCTCAACAACCGGCTGCTGCGCGCGCTGCTCGCCGATGCCGCGGCGACCGAGGTCGTGACGTTCGAGCGCGCCGAGGCGGCCCCCGCGGGCGTCGCCGGGTGGCTGCGGCGGGCTAGCGCTTAAATTGATGATCGAGCAGGGTTTTCAGAGCGCTGCGCGCGGGCGAGTCCGGGAGCCTTTGATAGAGCTCGCGCAGGGCGCGCAGCCCGGCCGCGGACAGATGCGCGCCGCGCGGCGTGACTTCTGCCACATGCGGCGGCGCGGGTTGCACCCTCACGGAAACTGAATTAACCTTCACGCGCCGGTCTGACAAAAATTTACCGAGGCTCTCGGACTGGAGCTTGAGCTTTGCCGCCGCGGCAGGGGTCGCGGCCAATAACACGAGCCGGCCGTCCTTGAGATTCACCGCCCGGAGGTTGCGGGCGAGCTCGGGCGGAAGGAATTCCACGCAAAGCCTGGAGAGCGCCGCAAGCTCGAGCGCTTTCGCGACAACAGGCTGCAAGCCAACGTCGGTCTGCAGGAGGCGGCCGACTTTGGCGGGGTGCACGGGTGACGGGTTCAGAGGAGGCGACGTGCAGATTATCGTGATCTCCGACCGGCTGGCAAAGGCGCGCTCGTTGACGCTGTCGCTGCGCCACGTGGTCGCCTCGTTCGGGGTCGCGCTGCTCGTGCTGGCCGGCCTCACCGCGGCGCTGTACTGGCTCAGCCTGCGCTTTGCCGCCGAGCTGAAGATCCCGCTGGTGCACCAGCTGGTGCTCGCCGCGCAGAAGGGCGAAACCGAGCGCGCGCGCGAGTTCATGCAGCAGAACCTGAACGCGATGGCGGTGAAGATCGGCGAGATGCAGGCGCAGCTGACGCGCCTCGACGCGCTCGGCGAGCGGCTCTCGGCGCTCGCCGGCATCCGGCCGCAGGAGCTGCGCTTTTCCGAGACACCCGGCCTGGGCGGCCCGCAGCCGCTCGCGCTGCCGGCGCAGAACCTGACGTTCGAGCAGTTCAACGACAAGGTTTCGCTGCTCGCGCGCCAGATGGAGAACCGCAGCGACGTGCTCGGGCTGCTCGAGGCGCAGCTGTTCGAGCAGGCGGTGAAGAAGAAGGCGATGCCGACCATGATGCCGGTGAGCGCGCAGTACAACGCGTCGGGCTTCGGCCTGCGCATCGACCCGTTCACCGGGCAGCAGGCGATGCACGAGGGCATCGATTTCATCGTCGACTCGGGCACACCGGTGGTGGCGGCGGCGGGCGGGGTGGTGCAGTTCGCGGGCTTTCACCCGCAGTACGGCAACATGATCGACATCGATCACGGCAACGACCTGGTGACGCGCTACGCGCACCTGTCCAAGGTGCTGGTGAAGGAAGGCGACCTGCTGCAGCGCGGCCGCCGCATCGCCGACAGCGGCAATACCGGCCGCACCACCGGGCCGCACCTGCATTTCGAGGTGCGCTTCCGCGGCGCGGCGCAGAACCCGACGAAGTTCCTGCTCGCCAAGAGCCCGCAGACGCCGCTCGCCAAGGCCGCGCCGTAGTCCGGCCCCCGGGGCGCGCTGCCCCGGCGTGGTAAAATCCGCGCTTTTTCGGGGGCTTAGCCGGCCCGCGCCCCCGCCTTCATGATCAACGTCCTCACCAAGATCTTCGGCAGCCGCAACGAGCGGTTGCTCAAGCACTATTCCCAGGCGGTACGAAAAATAAATGCGCTGGAAGCCGAGATCGCGAAGCTCTCGGACGGCGCGCTGAAGGGCAAGACCGGCGAGTTCAGGAAGCGCTACGCCGAGGGCGCGACGCTGGATGAGCTGCTGCCCGAGGCTTTCGCCGTGGTGCGCGAGGCCTCGAAGCGCGCGCTGCGCATGCGCCACTTCGACGTGCAGCTGATCGGCGGCATGGTGCTGAACGACGGCAAGATCGCCGAGATGAAGACGGGCGAAGGCAAGACGCTGGTCGCGACGCTGCCGGCGTACCTGAACGCGCTCACCGGCAAGGGCGTGCACATCGTCACTGTCAACGACTACCTTGCGCGGCGAGACGCCGAGTGGATGGGCAAGATCTACGGCTTCCTCGGCCTCAGCGTCGGCGTCAACGTGCCGCAGATGGAGCCCGAGGAAAAGCGCGCCGCCTACCGCGCCGACATCACCTACGGCACCAACAACGAGTTCGGCTTCGACTACCTGCGCGACAACATGGCGATGCACCTCGAGGAGCGCTTCCAGCGCGGCCTCTCCTTCGGCATCGTCGACGAGGTCGACTCGATCCTGATCGACGAGGCGCGCACGCCCCTCATCATCTCCGGCCAGGCCGAGGACCGCACCGAGATCTACCAGCGCATGAACGAGGTGGCGCCGCTGCTGACGCGCCAGAAGGAAGAGAAGAAGACCGACCAGCCCGAGCCACCCGGCGACTTCTATGTCGACGAGAAGAACCACCAGGTCGTGCTCTCCGAGGCCGGGCACCAGAAGGCCGAGGAGATCCTGGCGCGCGTGGGCCTGCTGCCGCAGGGCGCGAGCCTGTACGAGCCCGCGTACATCAACCTGGTGCACCACCTGTACGCGGCGCTGCGCGCGCACTACCTCTACCACCGCGACCAGCAGTACGTGGTGCAGGACGGCGAGGTGATCATCGTCGACGAGTTCACCGGGCGCCTGATGCACGGCCGGCGCTGGTCCGACGGCCTGCACCAGGCGGTCGAGGCGAAGGAGCGGGTCGCGATCCAGAACGAGAACCAGACGCTCGCCTCGATCACGTTCCAGAACTACTTCCGCATGTACGCCAAGCTTGCCGGCATGACCGGCACCGCGGACACCGAGGCCTACGAGTTCCAGGAGATCTACGGCCTGGAGACGGTGGTGGTGCCCACCCACATGCCGATGATCCGCGAGGACCGGCTGGACCTCGTCTACCGCACGGCCAAGGAAAAGCACAAGGCGATCATCGACGAGATCAAGGATTGCCACGCGCGCGGCCAGCCGGTGCTGGTCGGCACCACCTCGATCGAGAACTCCGAGCTGCTCTCCGGACTGCTGGACCGGGAGAAGCTGCCGCACCAGGTGCTGAACGCCAAGCAGCACGCGCGCGAGGCCGAGATCGTGGCGCAGGCGGGCCGGCCGCACGTGATCACCATCGCCACCAACATGGCGGGCCGCGGCACCGACATCGTGCTCGGCGGCAACGTGGAGAAACAGTGTGATTTTG
>JBFLYF010000005.1:0-28125 GCA_040756795.1 Pseudomonadota bacterium | reverse complement strand
GGGCTCACCGGCTTCGTGGCGGGCCTCTCGCGCCAGACGGTGCAGCACAACGTCACCATCAACAACCTGCTCCCGGGGCCGTTCGACACCGACCGGCTGCGCGCGAACATGGTCTTCAACGCGAAGAAGCTCGGCAAGACGCCCGAGGAGCTCGCGCGCGTGCGCGCCGAGGCGAACCCGGCGAAGCGCTTCGGCACCATCGAGGAGTTCGGCGCGGCCTGCGCGTTCCTGTGCAGCGCGCAGGCCGGGTTCATCACCGGGCAGAACCTGCTCCTGGACGGCGGCGCGTTTCCCGGAACCTTGTAGGCGCGGCCTAGGCGCCGCGCGAGATCCGCCAGTACTGGTATTTCATCGTCAGCGCGGAACCAGCGACGATCGCGCCGAAGGTGAGGAAGGAGCCGAGCGCGAGCGTAGAGACGCCGGTGATCGCTTGCCCCACGGTGCAGCCGAGCGCGGTGATGCCGCCGAAGCCCATCAAGAGGCCGCCCACGATGTGGTTCGCGGTGTCCTCGGCGTCGCGGAACCCCTCCCAGCGGAACTTGCGCGTCGCGAGCGCGTAGGCGGCCGATCCCGCGATCACCCCGGCGGCCGACGCCACCCCATAGGTGACGATCCTCGACTTGTCGGTCCAGAGCATCAGGTATTCGAGCGTGAACGCCATCGGCGAGACGAACGAGAACGACTCCATGCGCCCGGTGTTGGTGGCGACGAAGGCTTCCTGCAGCGTGCTCGGATCTTCGGCGATGTAGCCGAGCCGCCCGCTGACGTACCAGCCGCCGACCACCACGAGGCCCGTGACCACGCCGCCCAGCGTGTAGCGAAAGCTCGAGCGGAAATCCCTGCTCGCGTAGATGAAGGCGAGCAGGCCCCCGCCGATCAGCGCGGCGAGAATTCCCCGGTGCAAGCCCAGCAGCGACGGCAGGTCCTGCCCCTGCGGCAGGACCAGGGTCGCCCTTTCCAGCACGCCCACGCGAAACGCGCCGAACAGCCCGCGCAGCGTCATGTAGGCGGCGATGCCGAGGAAGACGTACACCACGAGCGACTTGAGATTGCCCGCGCCGATGCGGATCAGGGTCTTCGAGCCGCAGCCCGAGCCGAGCGTCATGCCCACCCCGAAGAGGAACCCGCCCACGAGGTACGACAGCCAGGTGAAGTTCGGCCCCGGATAGATCGACTTGGAAAGGTCGACGACGCCGCCGAGCTGCAGCGCGCTCGAGCCGAGCAGCGCCACGGCGATGGCGAGCAGCCACATGCGCATGCGGCTCGTGTCGCCCATGTTGACCCAGTCGGACACCGCGCCCATGGTGCAGAAGTCGGTCTTGTTGCCGACCGCGCCGAAGATGAACGCCAGCACGAACGCGCCGCCGGTGACGTAGGGGACGAGCTGCGCGGGATCGGCTTCGCTCATGCGAAATTGTGGCGCGCCGCGCGCGCTGCGCGCATTGGAGTTCTGAAGGCGCTCATCAAATCGCCTGATGCCTCAGGCGGCGGGCTCGAACCATTTCAGGCGCTCGCGCAGCCGCACCACCTCGCCGATGATGATCAGCGTCGGCGCGTGCACGCCGCTCGCGCGCACCAGGGCCGGCAGCGACTCGAGCGTGCCCGCCAGCACGCGCTGGCGCGGCGTGGTGCCCGCCTCGATGAGCGCCGCGGGCGTGCCCGCCGGCAGGCCGTGCTCGACGAGCCGCGCGCAGAGCTGGTCGAGCGCGAGAAGCCCCATGTAGAACACGATCGTCTGGCGCGGCTGGGCGAGCGCGCGCCAGTTGAGCTCGAGGCTGCCGTCCTGCAGGTGACCGGTCACGAAGACCACCGCCTGCGCGCAGTCGCGGTGCGTGAGCGGGATGCCGGCGTAGGAGGCGCAGCCCGCCGCCGCGGTGATGCCGGGCACCACCTGGAAGGGGATGCCCTCGGCGGCGAGCGTGTCGATCTCCTCGCCGCCGCGCCCGAAGATGAACGGGTCGCCGCCCTTCAGGCGCACCACGCGCTTGCCCTCCTTGGCCAGACGCACCAGCAGCGCGTTGATGTCCTCCTGCGCGAGCGTGTGCTGCGCGCGCTCCTTGCCGGCGTAGATGCGCTCGGCCTCCAGCCGCACGAGATCGAGAATCGGCTTGGACACCAGCCGGTCGTACACCACCACGTCGGCCTGCTGCATGAGGCGCAGCGCGCGGAACGTGAGCAGGTCCGGGTCGCCGGGGCCCGCGCCCACGAGCGACACCTCGCCGCCGCGGAAGGCGAGCCGCGTGTCGTCGATCGCCGCGGCGAGCGCGCTGCGCGCCTCGGCCTCGCGCCCGGCGAGCGCCATCTCGGCGATCGGCCCCTGCAGCGCGCGCTCCCAGAAGCGGCGCCGCTCCGGCCCCTGGAAGCGCGCCTTGACGCGCTCGCGGAACTCGCCGGCGAGCGCGGCGAGCCGCCCGTACGCCGCGGGGATCATGGTCTCGAGGCGCGCGCGCAGCAGCCGCGCGAGCACCGGCGAGGCCCCGCCGCTCGAGACCGCGACGAGGAGCGGCGCGCGCTCGATGATCGAGGGCAGGATGAACGAGCACAGCTCCGGCTGGTCGACCACGTTGACCGGGATGCGCCGCGCGCGCGCGGCCGCGGCCACGGCCCGGTTGACCGCCTGGTCGCTGGTGGCGGCGATCGCGAGCGCGTAGCGGTCGAGCTCCGCCTCGCGGAATTCGGTCGTCATCGTGACCTGCGCGCCCGCGCGCCGCAGCAGCGCGGCCTTGCGCGAGGCCACGTGGCCGGCGCCGACCACCAGGCAGGGCTGGTTGCGCACATCGACGAGGATCGGAAGATATTCCATGGCGTTTTATGTTAGATCGTGAGCGTCATGACGGCGCGCGTGAAGCTCGAGCCGAGCGGCCGGGAGTTTTCCGTGGACGGCAACGACAGCCTGCTCGAGGCGGCGCTCGGGGCAGGGCTCGCGCTCGACTACGGCTGCAGCACCGGCAGCTGCGGCAAGTGCAAGGCGCGCGTCGTTTCCGGCGAGGTGCGCCGCCTGCGGCATTCGGACTACGCGCTCGGCGCCGCCGAAAAGGCCGCCGGAGTGGTGCTCATGTGCTGCCATGGCGCGGCGACCGATCTCGTGCTCGAGGCGCGCGAGGCGCGCGGCGCGGCCGACATGCCGCTGCAGGCGATCGAGGCGCGCGTGAAGGCGGTGAGCCCGATGGGCGAAGACATGCGCCTGCTGCACCTGCAGACGCCGCGCAGCAACCGCCTGCGCTTCCTCGCGGGGCAATCGGCCCGGCTCGCGCTCGCCGACGGCGCCGGCGCGACCTTCCCGATCGCGAGCTGCCCCTGCGACGAGCGCAACCTGCAGTTCCACGTGCCGCGGCGCGCGGGCGACGCTTTTGCCGAGCGCGTGTTCGGCGCGCTGAAAGCGGGGGACCCGGTGCGGCTCGAGGGACCGCGCGGCGAGTTCGTGTTGAACGAGGAATCGCGCCGAGCGCTCGTCTTCATCGCCTTCGACACGGGCTTTGCGCCCGTGAAGGGCCTGCTCGAGCACGCCATGGCGCTCGAGGCGGCCGGGACGCTGCACCTGTACTGGCTGGCGGCGGGCGCGGGCGGGCATTACCTCGACAACCTGTGCCGCTCGTGGGCCGGCGCCCTGGACAACTTCCACTACCACGCGGTCACGGCGCAAGCGGAGCTGTGGCGGCTGCTCGGGCAGCACGCGGGCCTGCGCGATTGCGATGTGTACGCCGCGGGACCGGCGCCGCAGGTGGGCGCCCTCGAGTTCCGGTTGCTCGAGCATGGCTTGCCGCGTTCCCAATTGATCGTCAGCGTCCTGGAATACTGATCAGGCTCTTCTGCGGTTGCGGCCCAGGCCGTGCTCCACCGCGCTCACCGCGGCCTCCACGCGCGAGCGCATGCCGAGCTTGCGCAGGATCGCCTTGACGTGCAGCTTCACCGTGCCGTCGGTGATGTCCAGGGCGCGCGCGATCATCTTGTTGCTCATGCCGTCGGCGATGCACTCCAGGATCTCGCGCTCGCGCGGCGTCAGCTCGGCGAAGGGCGCCGCCGGGCGCGGCGCCGCGGGCTCCGGGCCGCTCTTGCCGCCCACCAGGCGCGCAAGCGACCCGACCAGCTCGCGCGCGACCACGTTGTTGCCCTTGAGCGTCGCCTCCAGCGCGGGCACCAGCTCTTCGGGCTCGATGTCTTTCAGGAGGTACCCCTGCGCGCCGGCGCGCAGCGCGGCGCCCAGGTCGGCGTCCTCGCGGCTCATGGTGAGCATCAGCACCGGGGCGCGCACCCCGGCCTCGCGCAGCGCGCGCAGGGTGTCGATGCCGTTCATGACCGGCATCTTGACGTCCAGCAGGATCAGGTCGGCGGGCAGCTCGCGCGCGCGGCGCACGCCCTCCTCGCCCGAGCCGACCGAGGCCACCACCTGCACGCCGCGGCTCTGCAGCAGCTCCTCGATGCCCTTGCGCACCAGGGCGTGGTCGTCGATCAGCAGGACGCGCATTCTTCAGCGCGGCAGGGCGTTGAACATGAGCACGATGCGCGTGCCCTCGCCCGGCTCGCTCTCGATCACGATTTGGCCCTGCAGCCGCTCGGTGCGCTCGCGCATGATGGCGAGGCCCGCGTGCTCGCCGGTAGCCGCCTCGGCGCCTTCGGCCATGCCCAGGCCGTCATCCTCGATCAGCACGGTGTGCAGCTCGTCCTGGTTGTTGAGGAGGATGCGCACGTTGCGCGCGGCGCTGTGCTTGCGGATGTTGGCGAGCGCCTCCTGGATGATGTAGAAGACCTGGATCTCCTGCGCCGGCGCGAGCTCGAGCGCCGTGCACTCGTTCTGGAAGAACACGGCGATGCCGGTGTCGCGGCGGAAGCGCTCGACGAGCTCGGCGAGCGTGCGCGCGAGGCCGCCCTCGCCGATCCTCAGGCGGTAGTTGGTGAGCAGCTCGCGCACGTCGTCGTGCGCCTGCTCGACGGCGCGGCGCAGGCGCTTGGCCTCGTAGCCGGCGCGGCCGAGGTCCTCGCGCGCGAGATACTCGCCGAGCAGCTTCACCTGCAGGCGCATGCCGATGAGCGACTGCGCGAGCGAGTCGTGCAGCTCGTTGCCGATGGTGGCGCGTTCCTCCATGATCGCGACGCGGCGCGCCTCGCTCTCCAGGCGCGACTTCTCCATCGCGAGGCCGAGGTGCCGCCCCACGCTGATCAGCAGGTCCGGCATGTCCTCGCCCATCGCCGCGAGCGGCCGGTCGAGGAACAGGTTGTAGACGCCGAGGATGCGGTCCTGGTACTGCGCGGGCACCGCTACGAACTCGGAGCAGTCGCGCTCCAGCATCGGCCGGCCTACGAGCGCCGCGCAGGCCGCGGTGCCGCGCTGCAGGTGCAGCCGCCCGTCGGCCGCGGCGAGGCTGCAGGGACAGGTGCCCGCGGGCATCAGGGCGTCGCGCTCCACGACCTCGGGCGCGAGCCCCCGGCTCGCGACGAGGCGCGTGCCGCCGTCGCCGGTGGCAAGCCGCACGCTCGCGGCGCGCGCGTCCACGAGCTCGATGAAAGTGTCGAGGAAACCGTCCAGCACCTGCTCGAGGGTGCCTGGCTGGCTGAGGCTGGTGGCCACCGCGTACAGGATGTCGAGCGACTGCGTCTTGCGCGCAAGGCGTACCGAGGGCGTCTGGGCCGGGGGCTGAGCGGGCTCTGCCATACCGCGGCTCAGACTAACACGTCAGCGCGCCGGTTTCGGCGGCTTGTGCGACGGATCGTTCGGGTTGATGAAGATGAAGCGCCACTCCCCGGGATTGAGCTCCACGTAATCCAGGGTGGCGCCCGCCAGCAGCTCCACGCTGCCGGGCGAGACCAGGAGCCTGACCCCCGCGCTCTCGAACTGCGTGTCGCCCTCGGCCTTTTCGTCGAAGCCCATGCCGTACTCGATCACGCCTTTCGCGTCCAGGCGCGCCGCGAGGCGCAGGCCGCCGCCGGCGCCGGACTGCTCGGCCGATCTCGCGATCTGCGCGGCGGCCTGCGGCGTGACGGTGATGCTCATCAGCCGGTGCTCCAGGCGCGCGGCCGGCGCATGCCCGCGATCTTGCAGGCCTGCTTCACGTAGCCGTAGGGAAAGAGCCGGAACAGGTCGTGGGGGGCCCCCGGCCCCCGCCCCCGGGACTCGGCGAGGTGCTTCATGACGTGGCGCGCGTCCGGCGCGATGTGGTGCTCCTCGTAGTAGCGGCGCATGAAGCGGATCACCACCCAATGCGCATCGGTGAGCGCGATGCGCTCCCTGCGCGCGAGCTCCTCGGCGAGCCCCTCGCTCCAGTCGGCGGGGTCGACGAGGTAGCCTTCCTCGTCCAGCGTCGCCATCAGGCGTGCGTCACGGCGGTCGCGGCGAACTCCACGAAGCGCCGCGCCCAGCGGTGCTCGGCGACGTCGCGCAGGTGCGCGTACGAGGCGAGCAGGTTCTTGTACACGATGCCGTCGCGCCGGCCGTCGATGCCGTGGCCGCGCTCGACGTCGTAGGCGAACTGGAGCTCCGGGGCGAGGTTCTCCACGCTCGAGTAGTGGAACTCGTGCGCGCGGATGAGCCCGGGCTGCGCCGGCCACAAGCCGTTCCCCGTCTCGCGCAGGTGCACGTAGCCGCGTCCGACCGGGCGCGCGTGCATGACGATGTCCGCGGGCAGCACGCCCGCCATCTCGGCGCGCCGGCCGTTCCACTCGATCGAGCGCGCGAGGTACATCAGGCCCCCGCACTCGGCGTACGCCGGCATGCCGGCCTCGATCGCCTCGCGCACCGCGGCGCGCAGCTCCGCGTTCGCGGCGAGCGAGCGCATGTGCGTCTCGGGAAACCCGCCGCCGATGAAGAGCGCATCCACCGCCGGCAGCCGCCGGTCGCGCAGCGCGTCGATGGGCACGAGCTCGGCGCCCGCCGCGGCGAGCGCCTCGAGGTCGCCGGGGTAGTAGAAGCCGAACGCCGAGTCGCGCGCGATCCCGATGCGGACCGTCCGAGGAGGGACCGCGCCGGGGACCGGATTCCCGGCGGGCAGCGGCGCGACTTGCCGGGAAAGCGCCAGCAAGGCGTCGAGATCCACCTGCCGGGAAACCAGCGCCGCGATCTCGTCCACGGTCGCGCGAGCCGCCTGCGCCTCGTTGCTCGGCACAAGGCCGAGGTGCCGCTCCACGATCGCGAGGCGCTCGTCGTGCTGCACCGCGCCGAGCACCGGCACGCCCGTATAGTGCGCGATCACCGCGCGCAGCTTCGCCTCGTGGCGCGCGCCGCCGAGCTGGTTGAGGATCACGCCCGCGATGCGGATGTTCCGGTCGAACGCCTGGAAGCCGAGGATGAGCGGCGCGATGCCGCGCGTCATGCCGCGCGCGTCGATCACCAGCACCACGGGCGCGCCGAGCATCGCCGCGAGCGCGGCGTTGCTGTTGCTGCCATCCAGCGCGAGCCCGTCGTAGAGGCCCTTGTTGCCCTCCACCAGGCCCAGCGATGCGCCCTGCATGCGCCGCGCGAACTCGGTGCGCAGCTCCTCGGCGCCGCTCAAGTAGGGATCGAGGTTGTAGCACGGGCGCCCGGCGGCCAGGCCGAGCCACAGCGGGTCGATGTAGTCGGGCCCCTTCTTGAAGGGCTGCACCGCCTCGCCGCGCGCAGCGAGCGCCGCGGCAAGCCCGATGCACAGCGTCGTCTTGCCCGAGGACTTGTGCGCGGCGGAAACGAAGAGCCGGTTCATACCTTATCCGGGAGGAACGGCAGCACCTTGAGCCCTGCGACCGTCAGCGCGAGCGCGAGCGCCACGCCGCCCACGCCGAGCGCCACCTCCGGGAGGCTCGGCGCGTAGCTCGCCACCACGCCGTCGAAAAAGCGGCTCGAGAGGTCCTTGCCGGGGAAAATGGCCTGCGGCCAGGCCTGCCCGCCGATGATGATGACGTAGACCTGCGCGAGGCCGCCCGCGATCACGCAGGCGGCGGCCGCGGCGAGCGCGGCGCGCGTGCGCAGCGCGAAGACGAGGACGAGCGGCACGACGCTCCCGACGAGCACCTGGCCGAGCCAGAAGAGCGCCGTGTAGACCCCGCCCTCGAGCAGCAGGAAGCGCTCGAGGTCCAGCCGGCGTGCGAGGTACAGGTTGGTGAGGTGGTGCACCGCCACGAAATACAGCACCGCGGCGACGAAGATGCCGAGGAGCGTCGCCAGGCGCCGCAGCACCTCGTCGCCGAGCGGCCGGCCGCTCCAGCGGCACGCCGCCATCAGCACCAGCACGAACACCGCCGTGCCGAAGGAGAACGACATGACGATGAAGAGCGGCGCGAGCAGCGCGCTGTCGTAGGGCTCGCGCGCGACGAGAAAACCGAAGATCGAGCCCGTGCCGGTGGTCAGCACCAGCCGCCACAGGAAGGCGAGCACGCCCAGGCGGCCGCTGTAGCCGTTCATGCGCCGCTCGAACATCGTCCACAGGTACAGCGCCACCACGGCGAAGAAGCCGGTGTAGAGGAAGATGTTCCAGGCGAAGATGGACTTGAAATTGTAGTTCGTCATCGCGACGATGAGGCGCTCCGGCCTGCCCAGGTCGAGCACCAGCACCGCCAGGCCGCCCGCGAGCAGCGCGATCGCGACGAGGCCCGAGAGGCGCGCGAGCGGCTTGTAGAGCTCGCGCCCGAACACCGAGGCGACCGAGGCGACGTTCAGCGCGCCCGAGGCCGCCACGATGAGGAACACCGCGAAGACGTGCGGCGTGCCCCAGACGATGCGGTTCGTCATCCCGGTGATGACGTGGCCCTCGTGCTCCATCGCCCAGGCCGCGGCAAGGCCTGCGGCGATGAAGATTCCCAAAACAACCAGAAGCAAATAAAAGCCGCCGCTGCGGCCCTCGATCTCGCGGTACTGGACGCTCGCCATGGCTAGAGGCGCTGGTAGCGCACGCCGGGGTTGAGCGCGAGGTCGGGGCGCAGCGCGCTGGAGGGCTCGCGCCGCAGCCGCTGGTGGATCTCCGAGGAGGAATCCTTGAGATCCCCGAAGAGCATCGCCTTGCCGCCGTCGCGGTTGCAGGCCTCCACGCACGCCGGGGTGCGGCCGCGGTCCACGCGGTGCACGCACAGCGTGCAGGACTCCACCGTGCCCTTGCCGCGCGGCACGTCGGGTTTCTGGCCCGTGACCGGCTCGTGGATGAAGGAGCGCGCGCCGAACGGGCAGGCCATCACGCAGTAGCGGCAGCCGATGCAGGTGTGCTTGTCCACGAGCACGACGCCGTCGGCGCGCCGGAAGGACGCGCCCGTCGGACAGACGTCTACGCACGGCGGGTGCTCGCAGTGCTGGCAGAGCAGCGGCAGCGTCTGCACCCGGGCCGTGCCGCGGTCGCGCACGCTCGCCTTGCGGATCCATTGCGCGTCGGTCGCCGGGCGGCCGTGCCCGGCGACGCCGTTCTCCGCGTGGCAGGCAGTGACGCACACCTCGCAGTCCGTGCACTTCTCGACGTCGATCAGCAGCCCCCAGCGCTGCAGCGCCGAGGCGGCCTCTTCGGGTGAGCGTGCGAGCGCGAGCTCCACGAGGCGCAGGCCCGGCGCGAGCGCCGCGGCGGCGGCCGCGGCGGCGCTCAAGCCCAGGAATTGGCGGCGTTCCGAATTCATGGCCCTCTGGAAGAAAACCCTGCCTGGCGCATGGGCGTGTGACATTCGAAGCAATCCATCTTCACCGCGGCGTAGGCGTGACAGCTCGAGCAGAAGCCCTCCTTGCCCAGCACGCTGCCGGTCTTCGCGCTCGCATGGCAGTCGATGCAGTTCTGCAGGCTGAAGCGCGCAGCGCGGATACCCTCGCGCAGCGTGCGGTCGCGCTGGTGAAAGAGCATCGTCATGTGGTTGCGCCGCATCTGCTCCACGGGCGCGACACACGCGCCGCCTTTTTCGATCCTGACCGTAGGCTTCACGACCTCGGCGAGCGCCGCGGCTGCCAGCAAGGCGGCGAGGATTCCGGCGGCGATGCGCGTCATGCCCGCTCGCTCAGTGGTCGCCCATCCCCATCTTGATGTAGCCGGTGGGGCAGACGTCGGCGCAGATGTGGCAGCCGATGCACAGGTCGTAGTCGGTGTAGACGTAGCGGCCCATGGTCGCCTCGGACTTGGGCGTCCTCTTGACCGCGGTCTGCGGGCAGTAGATCACGCAGTTGTCGCACTCGAAGCACATGCCGCAGCTCATGCAGCGCTTGGCCTCGTCCACCGCCTGCTTGTCGGTGAGCCCGACCATGCGCTCCTCGAAGTGCCCGAGCACCTGCTCGGCCGTGGGCCCTACGTCGGCGCGCTTGATGCGCTCCTGGCGGGGAAAGTGCCCGAGGAAGAGCTCGTCGGACTTGCACACCTCGGAGGCGCTGCGGTCCTCGTAGTTGTGGATGGCGAAGCCGCCCACCGCCTTGCCGGCGAGGGAAGTGCCGCGCAGGCCCTGGTCGATCGGGCGCGGGCCGTTCTCGGGCGAAGCCTCGAACTTCGCCGGCTCAAGCTTCGCCTCGCGAAGCTTGTCGAGCAGGTTGAAATGGTGCACGTCCACCTTGGGGCGCTTGGCCATCTCCTCGCGCCGCAGGTAGCGGTCGATGCTGTCGGCGGCGACCGAGCCCTGGCCGATCACCGTGGTCAGCAAATGGGGTCGAAGAATGTCGCCGCAGGCGAAGAGCCCCGGCCGGTTCGGCAGCTGGTAGTACTTGTCCGCGGCGATCAGGCCCTTGCCGTTGTCGAGCGCCTCCATGCCCGAGAGGTCGCCCGTCTGGCCGATCGCCGAGACGATGAGGTCGGCTTCGACGTCGAACTCGGTTCCCGGCTTCTCGGTGAACTTGCCTTTCTGCCACTCGACCTCGATGAGGCGCAGCGCCACCGCGCGGCCGCTCTTCTCGTCCACGATCACCTTCTTGGGCAGGATGTTGCCGCGGATCGTCACGCCCTCGCGCTGCGCGTCCTCGATCTCGTGCTTGGCGGCGTTCATCTCCTCGATCGGCTGCATCGAGGTGAGCATGACCTCCGCCCCCTGGCGCGCGGCGAGCCGGGAGACGTCGTGCGCGGTATGGCCCATCACCACGTTCTCGGCCCGCTCGGCGGCGTCGTCGTCCACATAGCCCAGGCGCCGCGCGACCGACACCACGTCCACCGACGTGTCGCCGCCGCCGACCACGACCACGCGGCCGGCGACCGCCTTCAGGCGCCCCTGGTTGAACGCCTCGAGGAACGCTACGCCGCTGATCACGTTGGGTGCATCGGCGCCCGGCACCGGCAGCGGGCGGCCGGACTTGCAGCCGATCGCGATCAGCACCGCGTCGTGCTGCGCCTGCAGGTCCTCGAGCGAAACGTCGCGGCCGACGCGCGTTCCCGCGCGCACCTGCACGCCCATGCCGAGGATGCGGCCGATCTCGCCGTCGAGGTGCGTGCGCGGCAGCCGGTAGCCGGGCACGCCGTACTTCGCCATGCCGCCGAGCTCGGCGTGATCGTCGAAGATCGTCACCGCGTGGCCTTTGCGGCGCAGCTGGTAGGCGGCCGAAAGGCCCGCCGGCCCGCCGCCCACGATCGCCACGCGCTTGCCCGTGTCCGGGCCCGCCTCGAACGTGTAGCCGGCCTTGAGCGCGTAGTCGCCGATGTACTGCTCCACCGCGTTGATGCCGACAGTATCCTCCACCTTGTTTCTGTTGCAGCCGGTCTGGCAGGGCGCCGGGCACACGCGCCCCATCATCGAGGGGAAGGGGTTGGCCTCCGTTGATCGCCGGAACGCGTATTCCTGCATCGCCACGCCCTTGGGCGCCTTTTCCACGCCGCGCACGATGTTCAGCCACCCGCGGATGTCCTCGCCCGAGGGGCAGCTCGCCTGGCAGGGCGGGGTCTTGTGCACGTAGGTCGGGCACTTGTCGGACTCGTCGCCGGCGAAGATGCGCTCCTGGTGCGAGCGCCACTGATTGTCGCCGTCCTTGAACCTGCGGAACGTGTGGGCTGACATCGTTATCTCCGGTTGAGCACGATCGCCTTGCCGACCAGGCCGTGCACGCTGCCGACCATGTCCATGGGGTGCTTGTAGTACGGCAGGATCTTGGTGAACTGGCTCTTGCAGATGGCGCAGATCGCGGCGAGGTAGTTGACGCCGTGCTCGTCCACGACAGTTTGGAGGGCCTGCATGCGCGGCAGCGCGCCCTTGACGCGCAGCTCCACGAGATCGTCGGTCAGGAGGCCCCCGCCCCCGCCGCAGCAGAAGGTCGCCTCGCCGATCGTCCCGGGCGGCATGTCCACGAATTTGTTCACGCAGGCGCGGATGACGTTGCGCGGAATGGTGAACTGGCCGCCCGGCACCCCGCCCATGCGCGAGCCGCGCGCGACGTTGCACGAGTCGTGGAAGGTCACCACCTTGTCGTCGTTCGCGCTCCTGTCGAGCCGGATCGCGCCGCGCTCGATCAGGTCCCAGGTCACCTCGCAGATGTGCTGCGGCGCCGGGTAGCGCGGATCCAGAAAGTCGAAAGGGCCGATGAGCGTGTTCCAGAAGCTGTAGGCGACGCGCCAGGCGTGGCCGCACTCGCCCACCACGAGGCGCTTCGCGCCCAGCTCGAGCGCCGCCTCGCGGATGCGCGCGGCGACCTTGGCGAGGTTGTCGTGGTTGCCGATGAAGAGCGAGAAGTTCGCCGCCTCCGAGGCGTGCGAGGAGAGCGTCCAGGAGATGCCCGCGGCGTGGAACACCTTGGCGTAGCCGATCAGGCCGTCGATGTGCGGCTCGGCGAAGAAGTCGGCGCTCGGCGTGACGAGCAGCACTTCCGCCCCCTTCTCGTCCAGCGGGAAGCGCACGTCCACGCCCGTTTCCTCCTTCACGTCCTCTTCCAGCCCCTCGAGCGTGTCGCGCAGCGCGGGCTCGGGCAGGCCCAGGTTGTTGCCGATCTTGTGCACCTTGCCGATGATCTCGTTGGAGTACTTCTGCCCCAGGCCCACGCTGTCCATGATGTCGCGCGCCGCCATCGAGACCTCGGCGGTGTCGATGCCGTAGGGGCAGAACACCGAGCAGCGCCGGCACTGCGAGCACTGGTGGAAGTACCCGTACCAGTCGTCGAGCACCTCCCTGGTCATGTCGCGCGCGCCCACGAGCTTCGGGAAGAGCTTCCCGGGCAGCGTGTAGTAGCGCCGGTAGACCGAGCGCAGCAGGTCCTGGCGCGCGACCGGCATGTTCTTCGGGTCCGCGGTGCCGAGGTAGTAGTGGCACTTGTCGGTGCAGGCGCCGCACTTCACGCACGAGTCGAGAAACACGCGCAGCGCGCGCGATTCCCGCACGAGCTCGCCAAGGCGCGTCACGGCGACCTTTTCCCAGTCGGGCACGAGCTCGCCGGGAAAGCCGAGCGCCTTCTGGTGCTCGGGCTTGGCGACGAAGGGCATCGAGTGCACCATGGCGTCCCGGCGCACGAGCGGGATCACCGGGTACTCGCCTAGCTGCGGCGTCTCGAAGGCGGCAGCCATGTCAACCCGTGCGCGCCGACCAGCCCGCCACGTGGCGGTGCTCGCGCGCATCGTCCACCTGATTGAGCGTAGGGCTGAAGAACACGCCCGGCGCGTGCAGAAGCTTGGAGACCGGGAACACGATCATCAGCGCCGCGACCAGCGCGAGGTGAACGAGCAGCGCCGGGTCGGCGGGCAACGGCTGCCAGTCGAAGGCGATCAAGCCGAGGAAGAAGGCTTTCAGCGCCACGATGTCGGTTCGGGCTGCGTACTTCATGGCAAGGCCGCTCGCCGCGATCGCCGCGAGCAAGGCGAGCATCAGATGGTCGGACGGGCTGCTGATGTAGCGCACGCGATCGACGAGGAAGCGCCGCGCCCAGAGGCCCGCCAGGCCGGCGAGCATCGCGAAGCCCGCGTACAGGCCGAAGGGCTGGATCAGGTCCACCCAGAACCACACCGGCTCGGTGAAGTAGCGCAGGTGCCGCGCGAGCACCAGTAGTAGCGCCGCGTGGAAGGTCCAGCCGAACAGCCAGGTCCACTTGTTCGACCGGAAGAGCGCCCTGAAGAACACAATTTCCATGAACAGGCGCACCACCACCCCCTGGCGTGTGGTGGGCGCCGGCGGCACCGGGATCTTGAGCGGCTGCGGCGTGCGCGCGTAAATCCAGCACTTGTACGCCACGCCGCCGACCAGCGCCGCCGTCGCGACGTAGAAGAGAACCGCGTAGGTGACGGTCAGCGCAGACATGAAAAAGGGGTCAAAATTCGGGGACGGAGCCCGATCTCGACAGCGCTCGAAAAGCGAGATCGGGCTCCGTCCCCGAATTTCACACGCAGCCGGTCGGTTTGGGCAGGCCCGCGTACTTGCACGCCTGCTTGGCGGGGCCGTACGGGTAGAGCTCGTACAGGTACTTGCTGTTGCCCTTGTCGGGCCCGAGTTTCTTGCCGATCGCCTTGGTGAGCACGCGCACCGCCGGGGCGATCTGGAACTCGTCGTAGTACTGGCGCAGGAAGTTGATCACCTCCCAGTGCGCCTCGGTCAGCTCGCAGTTGTCCTGCCGCGCCATCGCGTTGGCCAGGTCCTCCGACCAGTCGGAGCGGTTCGTCAGGTAGCCCTCCTCGTCGGTCTCGAACGTCTGCCCGTTCACTTCGATGCTCATCGCGTATGCTCCTTCATGGTTCAAAGCCAGGATTGCACGGCGTCGTGCTCCACCACGAGGTCCACGAACCCCCCGTAGTCCACCAGGCGGACGCCGTCCATCACCCGGTTCTGCAGGCCCCGCGCCTCCACATCGGGCTTGAGCGCGTAGATCTGCACGCGCTGCAGGGCCTCCTGCATCTTTTGCGCGAGGGCGGTGTCGCGCGCCGCCGCGTACACCCCGTCCTCGATCAGGAGCACCGCGCTCCCGGTGCGCGCGAGCCTGAGGCAGGTCGCGAGCGCGCAGTGCTCGAAGGGCGACTTGTTCACCGTGTGCAGCATCTTGCGCATCCTCAGAAGCTCAGGACCACGTCCTGGCCCTCCATGATCTCGGCCATGCGTTCGCTCCCCACCACCTCCACCGGCACCACCAGGTCCTCCGCCTTCAAGCCGCGCGCGCGCAGCGACTCCTCGTCCACGTAGAGCTTGTTGACGTCGTAGTCTTCGAGCGCGCGGAACGCGGGCGAGAAGTTCTTCACCTCCAGGCCCTTGGTGTCCTGGCCCTTGGCGAGCTGGTAGACGCCGTCGCCCACGAAGGCGAGGCTCACGTCCTGCTCGAAGGCCGCGCCGATCAGCACCACTTCGAGCGACTCGAGCGCGTAGATCGTCCCGTACGGCGCCTTGCGGTTCACGTAGAGGAACTTCTTGACCTTGCCGCCGGGGTTTTCTTCAGTCACCGAACACCACCAATCGGTCCGCCTCGATGCCGGCCTCGATCAGCTGCCCGAGGCCCGAGATGCGGAAGCCCGGCGCGAGATTGTCGGCGTCCTTGCCGTGGCGCTTGGCCTCGGCCTTGTCCATGAGGCCGCGGCGCTGCGCCGCGGCGATGCACACCACGAGGTCGAGCTTGTGCTCGGCGGCGAGCTCGCTCCAGCGCTTGACGATGTTGCGGTCGTCCTGCGGCGGCACCGTCAGGCGCGTGCCGTTGTTGACGCCGTCGTGGTAGAAGAACACGCGGCAGATCTCGTGCCCCTTGGCGAGCGCGGCCTTCGCGAACTGGTACGCGCTGTCCGAGGCCTGGTGCGTGTACGGCCCCTCGTTCACCAGAATGCCGAGCTTCATGCTCTAGAAGCGGATGTGGGCCGAGGCGTTCAGGCTGTTCCTCGCCCCGCGCCAGTTGTCGATGTGGAACTTGGTGAACGGCAGCCCCGTCAGCTCGAAAAAGCGCGGCCAGCCGATCCTCTCCACCCAGTCGCCCACGCGCTCCCAGTGGCGCGCATCCTTCTTGTAGGTGTAGAGGATCTTCTTCACCACCTCGGCCACCTCGGGCCAGCGCGGCGGGTTGTTCGGCAGGCCCGCGGCCACCAGCTTCTGGAACATGGGCTTGGAGCGCGCGTTGGAGTTCTTGCCGCCCACCCAGATCGCGAGCTTGGAGTGCACCGGGTCGTTGATCTGCATCGGCGGGCACGGCGGGTAGCAGGCGCCGCAGCAGATGCACTTCTTCTCGTCCACTTCGAGCGAAGGCTTGCCGTTCACCATCGCCGGGCGGATCGCCGCCACCGGGCAGCGCGCCACCACCGAGGGCCGCTCGCACACGTTCGCCACCAGGTCGTGGTTGATCTTCGGGGGCTTGGTGTGCTGCACGTTGATCGCGATGTCGCCCTGGCCGCCGCAGTTGATCTGGCAGCACGAGGTGGTGATGTGCACGCGGTTCGGCATCTCCTCCTTGATGAACTCCTCGTAGAGCTCGTCCATCAGGGACTTGACCACGCCCGAGGCGTCGGTGCCCGGGATGTCGCAGTGCAGCCAGCCCTGCGTGTGCGAGATCATGGTCACCGAGTTGCCGGTGCCGCCTACAGGGTAGCCCGCATCGTTGAAGGCCTGGATGAGCGGGCCGACCTTCTCCCACTTCGACACCATCACCTCGAGGTTCGAGCGGATGGTGAATCGCACGTGGCCTTCGCCGTACCTGTCCACGATGTCGCAGAGCAGGTTGATCTCGTAGGGCCCGAGCTGGCGCTGCGTGCCGACGCGCACCGTCCAGATCTCGTCGCCCGAGTGCGCCACGTGGTGCAGCACGCCCGGCCGCGGCCGGTCGTGGTACTTCCAGTTGCCGAAGTTCTTGACCATGAGCGGATGCATGTACTGCATGCCGTCCGGGCAGCCGCTCTCGATCGGCTGCCGCATCTGCTTCTTCTGCACTGCCTGCGCTTGTGCCATGGCGATTCCTCGTTTCCCGATCAGGCCGCGGCTTTCGCCTTCTGGCGCTCTTTCCACTTCTGCGCTTCCTGGTCCCAGTCGTCCAGGCGCACGTAGGAGCTGGTGCGCGGGTGGGCGATCATGTTCGGGTCCACCTCCACGCCGATGCCCTCGAGGAAGTCGGCAAGCCCGATCCTCTCGATCATCTCGCCGCAGCGCTCGTGCTCCAGGCCGTTCTCGGCCCAGAAGTCGATCACCGTGGCGGCGAGCTCGCGGATCTTCTCGTAGTCCTCGTCGGTCTCCATCTTCATGAACGGCACGATCACCGTGCCCATGGTGTCGCCGATCTTGAGCGTCCTCTTGCCGCCGATCAGCACGCTCACGCCGCGGTCCTTGCCGGGCTTCAAGGCCTTGGTCATGACGTTGATGCAGTGCATGCAGCGCACGCAGCTCTTGTTGTCGACTTCCAGCGTGTCGTCGTCATTCAATGACAATGCCTTGGTCGGGCAGCGCGTGATGACGTTGTCGATCGTGTACTTGCGGCCGTGGCTCTCGATGTAGTCCTTCACGCCCTTCTGGTCGACCTGCATGTCGTCGCGCCAGGTGCCGATCACCGCGAAGTCGGCGCGCTGGATCGAGTTCATGCAGTCGTTCGGGCAGCCCGAGACCTTGAACTTGAACTTGTAGGGCAGCGCCGGGCGGTGCATGTCGTCGATGAAGTTGTTGACGAGCGTGCGGTGGATGCGGTGCTCGTTGGTGCAGGACTGCTCGCAGCGCGCCGCTCCCACGCAGGACATCGCGGTGCGCACGCACGGGCCCGCGCCGCCCAGGTCGAAGCCGTACTCGTTGATCTCGTCGAAGAAGTGCTGCGTGTTCTCGGTGGTCGCGCCGATGAACATGATGTTGCCGGTCTGGCCGTGAAAGGCAATGAGGCCCGAGCCCCACTTGCTCCAGGAGTTGGAGAGCTGGCGCAGGATCTTCGTCGTGTAATGGTTGCCCGCGGGCGGCTGCACGCGCAGCGTGTGGAACTCCTTCGACTCGGGGAACAGGCTCGCCACTTCGGAAAAGCGCGGGATGATGCCGCCGCCGTAGCCGAACACCGACACCGTGCCGCCCTTCCAGTAGCCCAGGCGCGTCTTGTAGGAGTGCTCGAGCTGGCCGAGCAGGTCGACCATCATGTTGTTTTCGTGCGCGAGGCGCTTCAGGCCCGTCACGAAGCTCGGCCAGGGCCCGCTCTCCAGCTGGTCGAGCATGGGCGTCGGGTGGAACGGCTTCGTGGACTTCTTTTCCTTCGGCAGGAACGTGCTGTGCCGCGCGGGATCTTTCGGCTGCGGGTCGGCCATGTTCT
This sequence comes from Pseudomonadota bacterium, assembly GCA_040756795.1. Taxonomy (GTDB): domain Bacteria; phylum Pseudomonadota; class Gammaproteobacteria; order Burkholderiales; family SG8-39; genus RBG-16-66-20. The sequence continues at coordinate 10,070 of JBFLYF010000005.1, read as the reverse complement.
CCTCCACGATGAACTCGGCCCTCGCAGTGTAGGACGCGCCCTCCCGGTACCCGAGAGGGCAGAAGGGATATTCCGGGCGCGCGGCTACCCCCCTTTGGAGATATAAGAAAAGGCTTATCGACCCTGCGCAGGCCTTGCGTTAGCGTTCTCTCCCCGAACATGAACGCCGTCCTCGACGAGCAGACCGATGCGTACCGGCGCTGGCGCGAGCGCAAGCTCGCCGCCTACCCGCGCCGCGCCGAGGACCTCGTCGTGGAGGTGCGCGACCCGCGCAACCTGACCGAGAGCGAAGCCGGCAAGCTCCGGCAGATCTGCGCGGCGGCGAACATGGCGGTGTATTCGAGCCCGCTCGCCGGGCTCGAGGATAAGGACCTCGTGCGGCGCGTGGGCGCGAGCCTCGGCCTCGAGCGCCTGCAGGCGAACCCGTTCGCGGACGAGGACGGCATCAGCTCGCTCGAGACCGCGCCCGGGAAATCGGCGCGCGGCTACATCCCCTACTCCAACCGGCGCCTGCTCTGGCACACCGACGGCTACTACAACCCGCCCGAGCAGCGCATCCGCGCCTTCATCCTGCACTGCGTGCGCCCCGCGGCCGCGGGCGGCGAGAACCGCCTGCTCGACCACGAGATCGCCTACATCCTGCTGCGCGACGCCGATCCCGCGCACGTAGAGGCGCTCTCCGCGCCCGACGCCATGACCGTTCCGGCCAACGAGGAGGATCCCGCCGCGCGGCGCGGGGCGCAGGCGGGCCCCGTCTTCTCCGTCGAGAACGGCGCGCTGCACATGCGCTACACCGCGCGCACGCGCAGCATCGAGTGGCGCGCGAACGAGGCGACGCGCGCGGCGCGCGAATGCCTCGAGGCGATCCTCGAATCGGCCGCGCCCTGGGTCTTCACGCTGCGCCTTTCGGCCGGCCAGGGCCTGGTGTGCAACAACGTGCTGCACGACCGGAGCGCGTTCACCGACGCGCCGGGCGGCGGCAGGCTCGTGTATCGCGCGCGGTATCTGGACCGCATCGCCGCGGCATGAAGTACATCCCGCTCAAGTACATCCGCGAGGATCCGTCGGTAGGCAACGCCGACGACAGCTCCGACGCAAAAGAGTCCACCACCAAGCTCGAGCGCCTGGTAGCGGACCTGCGCTGCGAGCTCGAGGAGCTCTCGGGCGGCGCCGCACCGCTGCGTAGAGCCGACCTCCTGCTGCAGCTCGGCCGCGCGCTGGTGCGGCTGGAGAAAGGCGAGGACGCCTGGGCCGCGGCGCGCGAGGCGTTCGACCTCTATTTCGCCGAGCAGGCCTGGGAAGGCGCCGCGCAATGCTGCGACGTGCTCTTCCTTGCCGATCGGCCGCAATCGCTCGCCGCGCTCGGCCAGGGCATCTGGCTCGCGGTGACCTACCCGGTGGACCCGGAGCTCACCGTAGCGCTGCTGCACCGCGTGGTGGAGGAGACCCCGCCGGATGCCGACGGCGCGGCGGTGGCGGCGATCGTGGCGTACTACGTCGTTGACCTGCGCGCGCGCGAGCCGCAGCGCGAGCACCTGCTGCTCTACGCCAACCAGGTGCTGGCGACGGTCGCGCGCCGCCACAGCGGCGTCGACGGCCAGGAGCCCTTCAACCGCTGGATCCAGGACATGGAGCTCGCCGACCCGGCGCAGTTCCTGCCGCGGCTTCGCAACGTGGTGGACGTGCTGGTGCAGGACGACTGGTGGTTCGACCGCGAGAGCCTGCAGGCGGCGCTGCCCGCGGGCTGAACGCAATGCCCGGCGACGAGATCGTGGACGCGGTGTTCGCCATCCGCTGCCGCAGCCTCCCGGTGGACCACGCCTGGGCGCTCTCGCAGGCGGTGCAGGCGGCGCTGCCCTGGTTCGCCGGGGAGCCCGAGGCGGGCCTTCACACCATCCACGGCGCGGCCTCGGCGAGCGGCTGGATGCGGCCCGAAGGGCCGGAGGACCTGCTGCAGCTCTCGCACCGCGCGAAGCTCGCGCTGCGCCTGCCGCGCCGCCGGCTGGAGGACGCGGCCGTCCTCCTCGGGTGCACGCTCGAAGTAGCGGGCTTCGCGATGCGCGTTGACAAGCTCTCGGCGCGGCCGCTTTCGCGTATCACGACGTTGTTTTCCCGTTATCTGATCTTCACAGGCACCGAGGATGAAGCAGCGTTCCTCACGGCCGCGCGCGAAGCGCTCGGTGCGCTCGGCATCCGCCCCAAAGAGATGTTGTGCGGCCGATCCTTTGCGATCGCCACGCCGGATCGCACCTACGAAACGCGCAGCCTCATGCTCGCGGGGCTCACGCCCGAGCAGTCGCTCGAATTGCAACGCCGGGGCCTGGGCGAAGAGCGCAAGCTCGGCTGCGGCCTCTTCATCCCCCACAAGGACGTGGGCGACCTGCGCTCGCGCGAGGACTAGGCCGGCGCGTGGACCTCGGGCATCCCCTGCCACAGCATCTCGTAGCCGAGCTCGCTGGTCTCGGTGCACATCTTCGCCAGCACTTCGAACTTGCTGGAGAAGACGGCGTCGGCGTGCGACCTCTCGTGCTCCTCGAACGAGCGCCAGTAGGTGACGATGACGTAGTGCTCGTCCGCGCTGTGCGAGGCGTTGAGCGAGCCCTCCTCCGACACGAACCCGGAGAATCGGAACACCTGCCCGGCGAGGAACCCGCCCTTGTCGCCGCCGTAAGTCTCCTTGACGGCGTTGCACATTTCGCCGACGGCCATCTCGACGTCCTCGAACTTGACGCCGGGCTTGAGCCTGACGGTGTTGAACAGCATCTTCGCCCCGAAGGGCAGCGTGATGGGATCGAACATGACCGTTAGAAACGACTTTCTTTTCGGAGTTCAGAGGCTACCATGAGCTACGAAGTCAACGGCAAGACCCTGGAGACGACCGAGACCGGCTACCTGGTTTCGCAGGACGACTGGGACAAGGACGTCGCCACCGCGATCGCCGCGGCCGAAGGCCTCGCCCTCACCCAGGACCACTGGGACGTGATCGACTACCTGCGCGAGGCGTACTTCGACCATAACGGCGAGCAGCCGAACAACCGCGCCATCTTGAAGGCCATGCAGGAAAAGTGGACCGGCCGGCAGGTGGACAACAAGACCCTCTTCGACCTCTTCCCCGGCAACCCTTCCAAGCAGGCCGGCAAGATCGCCGGGCTGCCCGAGAGCATGAGGAAAGGCGGGTACTGAGAGAGGTCTTGGCGTTCACAGCACCCGCCACCACGGCGCGGCCAGCACATCCGGCGTCAGCCATTCGAGCGTGCTCCCGGTGTGCAGCAGCAACCCGGCGCGTGCCTTTTTCCCGTACTCCGCGCGGAAGCTGCGCAGGTGCGCGGCCTCGGCCAGCCGTGGGCGCGCGCCGGCCTTGATCTCGATGGGCAGCAGGCGCCCCTCCGCCTCGATCACGAGATCCACCTCCTCGCCGGTGGCCGTGCGCCAGTAGCCGAGCTCCGCGCGTTCCAGCCGCGCGTCGCGCCAGGCGAGCAGGTCGTGCAGGACGAGGTTCTCCAGGTGCGCGCCGCCGGGCTCCGCGCCGCCCGCCAGATGCAGGGCGACTCCGGTGTCGCCCCAGTAGAGCTTCGGCGACTTGATGAGCCGCTTGGTGCGGTTCACCGCGTAGGCGGGAAGCCGCACCAGCAGGTACGACGTCTCCAGGAGGTTGAGCCACCGGTGCACCGTGGGCTGCGGCAGCGCCACGTCCCGGCCGAGCTCGGCCTGGTTGATCAACTGCCCCAGGCGCAGGCACGACGCGCGCATCAGGCGGCGGAAGTCGGGCAGCGCGTCGATCGAGGCAAGGTCCTGCAGGTCGCGCTCGAGGTACGTGCGCACGTAGCCGTCGAACCAGACCGCGCGCTCCGCGGGCCGTTTCATCGCCACCGCCGGCGTCGGGAAGCCGCCGCGCAGCGCGAGCGCGCTCCAGTCCTCGAGCTCGTCCGGCTGCGCGGCGAGAAGATCGAGCCAGCGCCTCTCGGGGGCGGCGAGCAGTTCCTCCCAGAGCCCGCCGCGCCCCTCGCCGCGCTGCTCGCGCCGCGTCATCGGCCACAGCGTGAGGTAGCTCGCCCGACCGGCGAGCGATTCGGATACCTGGCGCATCAGCAGCAGGTTGGCCGAGCCCGTGAGCAGGAATCGCCCTGCGGTGCGTTTCCGATCGATGGCGCGCTTGACGGCGTGCAGCAGCCCCGGCGCGCGCTGGATCTCGTCGAGCGTCACCGGATCGTCGCCGCCGACCAGCGCCTCCGGGTCGCGCCGCGCGGCGTCGAGCACGTCGAGGTCGTCGAGCGACCGGTAACGGCGCTTGCCCGGCGCGAGGCGCTGCGCCAGGGTGCTCTTGCCCGCCTGCCGCGCGCCGGTGACCACCAGCGCCGGCATGGCGCGCAGGCGCGCGGCGAGCGTCGGGCCAACGAGCCGGGGCAGCGTATCGGTATCCACAGCTCGTATGATAATCATTCACGGCGTGGATTACCAGGAAAAGAGGTATCGAGCGCGGTCGAGCTGAGAGCGTCGTACAATCGTTTGAAGTGAACCAAGTGCGACGCAGGCAGTTGCTTTTCGCTGCCAGTGGGCTGGTTGCCTCACCCTTTGCGCGCGGGCAACCTCCCCCGCGCGTTGCCCGGATAGGCTACCTATTTGGGGCCCCGTTGTCGCCCGCAGGCGTGGCGAAGTTCGAGCAGGCCCTCCGCGACTTGGGATGGGTGAAAGGCCACAACGTCGCGATCGATTACCGTTCCGCCGAGGGTCACCTCGACCGCTTGCCTGCGCTAGCCGCCGAGCTCGTCAGGCTTCGGGTAGACGTGATCGTCGCCAACGCGGCTCCGGAGACGAGCGCCGCGAGGCAAGCGACGCGGACCATCCCTATCGTATTCGCTGTCCACGGCGATCCGGTCGGAACCGGCGATGTCCAGAGTCTGGCGCGCCCTGGCGGGAATGTAACGGGCGTTTCGCAACTTCACTCGGAACTGAGCGCAAAGCAACTCGAGGTGTTGAAGGAGATCGTGCCGCGCCTCGGGCGCGTCGCCGTCCTGTGGAACGCAGAGGTGGCGGCGAAAGCTGGCGACTGGCGGGTGCTGCGGGCTGCCGCGCCCGCGCTCGGCATCGTCCTCCAGTCGCGAGAGCTTCGACGCCCTGCCGATCTCGAGGGCGCGTTCGCCGCCATCAGAAAAGACCGGCCCGATACGCTGCTGATCCTGGGGGATCCGATGCTCGCTACATTGCGCGGACCCATCGCGGCGTTTGCAGCAAAGGAGGGTTTGCCTGCGATGTACCCGTGGGCAATTGCGGTCGAGGCTGGCGGGCTGATCTCCTACGGCGCCGATCTTGACGACTTGCGCCGCCGGGCTGCCTGGTACGTCGACCGGATCCTGAAGGGTACGAATCCAGCCGAGCTACCGGTCCAGCAGCCGACCAAGTTTGAGCTTGCAGTCAATCTCGCAGCCGCGAAATCCCTTGGAATGACGATTCCCCAGTCGGTGATGCTCCGAGTAGATCGTGTCATCGAATGAATGTCCCATCGCCTAGGCGCGCCCAATACCTAATACTGTTTGCGTTGTGAGCGCCGCCGCCCCGCGCGCTGCACCACGCCGCCGCGGATGGTGTAGGGCGGGAGGAGCTCGAAGCCGCCGTACTTGGGGTTGAGGGGCTCCAGGAACCGTCGCTCGCCGTCCACCACGAGCTTGCGGAAGAAGACGTCGCCCGCGTACTCGACGATCACGAAGGAGCCGTGCTTCGCGGCGTGGCCCGGGTCGATGATGACGATGCAGCCGTCGGGGAATTCCGGCGCCATGCTGTCGCCCAGCACGCGCAGCGCGTAGGGCTCGAGCTCGCTGCAGTTGCTCTCAGCCATCCTTGTCCCCGGGCTTTTTCACCAGTCGTATGACCTGCGGCGCGGGCGCGGGTTCGTCGACGTAGCGCGGGCGCGCGGAGGTGTCGCGGCCGGCGGCTTGCGCGAGCTCGCGCTCGCGCGCGCTGATGAGCGCCAAGCACTGGCGCAGGTCCTCGATGGTCGCGTCCGAGAGCGGGTGGCGCATGCCGTGGGGGGTCGCGGTGTCGCGCACGACGGCGGCGAGCGTGCGCTTCACCGCGCGCAGGATGCGCTCCTCCATCTGCAGTTCCGTCTCGCTCACAGGTCCGACCACATGCGGATCAAGTTGAGATAAGCAGCGTTCACCTGCGCCGTTTCCTCGGCCCCCGGCGCGCCGGCGAGCAGCTTCTCGCGCGCGAGGTTGAGGCCGTAGAGCAGCTCGCGCCGCGCCGGGTCGCGCACCAGGCTCTGCACCCAGGTCACCGCCACGAGGCGCTCGCCGCGCGTCACCGGGTTGACGCGGTGAAGCGTCCCCGCCGGGTAGAGCACCGCGTCGCCCGCCGGCAGCTTCACCGTCTGCTCGCCCGTGGCGCCGCGGATCACGAGCTCGCCGCCATCGTACTCTTCGGGGGCGTTGAGGAACACCGTCACCGCTACGTCCGACCGATACTTCACGCCGCCCGCGCCCATGATCGGGTCGTCCAGGTGCTCGCCGTATTCCATGCCGGCCTGGTAGCGCACGTAGAGCGGCGTGGCGGCGTGAAGCGGCAGCGCGCCCGCGCGGTACACCGGGTGGCGCGTGAGGTTGCCCATCACCATCTCGTCGAGGCGCTCCAGGCCGCCCGCGCCGCGCTCGGCTTCGAGGTTGCGCTTGACGCGGCGCGCGGCCGCGCCCGCCGAGGCCTTGCCGTCCACGAAGCGCGCGGCGGCGAGCCAGTCGCGCGCGAGCGCGAGCTCGTCGGGCTTGAGGACCCCCTCGGCTACGAGCAGCATGCGCGCCGGCTCAGGTGTCCGGCTCCGGCATCGGCAGCCCGGCGAGCTTGCAGATGTTGCGCACCGGATCGGAGGGAAAGAGCCGGTAGATGTGCTTCTCCCAGGCCTTGCGGTCGTGGAAGCGCGGGCCTTCGCGCCTGCCGAGCTCCATCACCATCTTGTGCATGGTGGGCAGGCTCTGCGTCTCGGCGTAGTAGTCGCGGAAGTACCAGATCAGCTCCCAGTGATCGACGTAGAGCTCGATGCCCTGGTGCGCGGCGAGCGCGCGCGCGAATTCCTCGCTCCAGTCCTGCAGCTCGACGAGGAACCCCTGCTCGTCCGTTTCGATGATCTTGCCGTCCACCACGAACTGCATGCGCGACCCTCCGACTCACGCGAAGCAGATCCACGTCGTGGCGATGTACTTCACGCCCTCTTGCAGCGTGACGCCGCGGTGCACGTGCGTCCAGAAGGGCGGAAAGAGCAGGAGCTTGCCCTCCTCCGGCCGCACCTGCACGCCCTGCAGCGGGAACTCGGTCTCCCCGCCCGGCCCCGGCACGTCGTTCAGGTACCAGATCGCCACCAGCTGGCGCGCGCTGAACACGCCCGGCCCGGCGTCCACGTGCCAATGGTAGTACTCCCCGGGCAGCGTGCGCTGCAGGTTGTAGCCGAGATCCTTGAACTCGTTGGCGCCGAAGAACGGGAACTCGAGCGCGAAGTGGTTGAAGGCGGAGGCGAGCTGCTGCGAGAGGATCCGGTCGATGTCGCGCCAGTCCTCGCGCCCGCTGATGCGCAGGTCGGTGGAGCGCTTCACCTCGGGCGCCTCCCCGGCCGCCGCGCCGATGCGGCCCGCGACCTGCTCGGCGGGACTCGCCTCGAAGCGCCGGATCGCCTCGCGGCAGACGTCGGCGGGCAGCGCGCGCTCGATCGCGTAGATGAAGCTCAGCGGCTTCAGCTCGCGGATGCGCGTGTTCTCGAACGCCATCGCCTAGGCGTAGAGCAGCTCGGTGTTCTGCATCTCGCCCCCGGTGTCGATGCTCACGCCGGTCGCCCCCGGCATGCGCAGCGCGATGTATGAGGCCATAAGCATCGCCGTCGCCTCGTTGCCCTGCATGAGGCCGGTGAGCAGCCGGTCGGCGGCGATCTGGCAGCGCTGCAGCCGGTCGGGGCACGCTACGTACTCCCGGCTCATCTGCCAGCCGCGGTCCATGTCGGCATCCAGCCTGTCGTGGAACTCGCGCGCCTCGCCGAGCAGGTCCTCCGGCACCTCCACGGCGTAGGTCTGCTCCCCCACGATTACCTTGAATCGCATTCGGAATTTATTACCATATGCGGATGGACAAGCTTTACTACGAAACCATCGACCGGATGGAAAAGCAAGGCGTCGAGCCGGAGTACATCAACGGCTGGGCCTCGGGGTTCCTCCACAACCCCAAGCGCGAGCAGCAGCACGTCACCGAGGCCTACGAGGCGGGCTACGCGCACGGCCGCGAGAAGAACGCCGGCGGGTTCGAAGCCTGGATCAGGAAGTAGCGCCCGCGTCCTTCTCGGCGCGCGCGCGCCACTTGGCGGCTTCGGCCGCGTCCTGCGCCACGCCGACGCCCTTCTCGTACATCGAGGCGAGCGTCGCCTGCGAGCCGGCGAGCCCCTGCTCGGCCGCCAGGCGAAACCACTTCGCCGCCTCGGCGGCATCCATCTTGGTGCACTCGCCCTGGAAGTACATGAACCCCAGGCCGTGCTGCGCGAGCGCGTAGCCCTGCTCGGCGGCGGCGCGCATCCACTTCACCGCGCTGGCGCAGTTCTTCACCATCCCAAGCCCCACCTGGGCCATGATCGCCACGCGGTATTGCGCCTGCGCCTCGCCGCGCTCGGCGAGCGGCTCCAGGAGCTGCATGGCGCGCGGGAACTCCTTCGCCTCGAACGCCGCGATACCGCTCGCGAGATCCATGTTCAGTTCCGGCATGGGGTTATTATCGGCTAACTGCCCATGGCAATCATCAGCAGCCGCCCCTCGATAGGGCTGATCAAGACGCGCTGGCGCAAGAAGGGCCCGCGCAGCCTCGCCGAGCGCGCGAGCGTGATCGGGGCGAATGTCTGGAAGCTCGCGCTCGAGTTCTTCAAGCACCTGGAGAAGGACGGCTTTCGCTTCGGCTCGGACCGCCTGGTGACCAACGTGCTCGGCGAGTTCATCGCGTTCCTCGTGCAGCTCGTGGACCGCTCGGTGCACGGCCGGGTGAGCGAGGCGGACCGCGCCGCGCTGGTCGCCGAGGTCGTGCGCCACCTCGCCGCGACCATGGAGAACAACCAGCTCGATCTCTTCGGCCCGGGCGAGTACCGCAAGCCCTTCATCGAGGCGATGAACGCGCGCTTCGCCGAATACGCCGAGTTCGAGTACAAGGAGGGCGAGCCGGGCTATGCCTGCCTGCGCTACTTCGCCACGCGCGTCTCGGACGTCATGGCCGAGGGCGACAACCGCTGGGTGGTCGAGCAGATGATGGACGTGGAGGCGCCGGAGATGGTGCGCCTCGCGAAGAAGCTCGTAGAGCAGACCGTCTCGCCCTAAGTCGAAAAAAGCTGCGCGAGATCAAATTCGCCGCGGCCCGGACCCGCTAGGGTCCGCGCATGGAGGAAGCGCTTCGCCTTCTCGCGGCCGACGGATACCCGCTCGCCGCCGTGCATCACGCGCCGCGGCATCCCGATCCCGCGCATGCCGTGCTCGTCTGCCCCGGCGGGGGGATACCGGCGCGGCTCTACCGCCGCTTCGCGGCGTGGCTCGCCGATTCGGGCATCCCGGTGCTGCGCTTCGATTACCGCGGCATCGGCGGCTCGCGCCCGGAGTCGCTGCGCGGCTTCGAGGCGGGGCTCGAGGACTGGGCCGACCGGGACTGCGCCGCGGCGATCGACTGGCTGAGGCGGCGCTATCCGGACGCCGAGCTCCTCGGGGTCGCGCACAGCATCGGCGGGCTGATCCTCGCGGGCGCGCCCAACGCCGGCAGCATCGGCCGCTTCCTCCTCGTAGGCGCGCACACGGGCTACTGGCGCGACTATCACCCCCTGTGGCGCCTGCCGATGGCGCTCGCCTGGCACGCCGCGATGCCGGCGCTCGCGCGCCTGCTCGGCTATTTTCCGGGGCGCGCGCTCGGATTGGGCGAGGACCTCCCGGCGGCATTCGCCTGCCAGTGGGCGCGGCGGCTGACCCCGGCGATGCGGCCGCAATCGGAGCGCGCCGCGGCGGGCCTCGCGCGCCTGCAGCGGCTCGAGGGCCGCGCGCTCGCGCTCAGCTTCACCGACGACGGCTTCGCCACCG
>JBFLYF010000499.1:0-1659 GCA_040756795.1 Pseudomonadota bacterium | reverse complement strand
CGTTTACAGTGTTTCCAGATGGATTAACGAGGTCACTGGTCCTCGGCATGCCCTGCGCTGCTTCAACACCTGCGTCGAAACCGGGTCACCCCCAGTGATCGATGCAACAGATTGCATTATCTCATGTGGGGGCTAGAGGTGCGGGATCAAGTCCTGCGGCCGGTCGAGCACCAGCTCGGCCTGCCAGGTGCCGGGGCTGCCCGAGTCGGGGTGGTGGTAGCCCCACTGCACCGCCACGGGCCGCATGCCCGCGGCGCGCGCCGCCTGCATGTCGCGCAGGTCGTCGCCGAGGTACCAGCACTGCGCGGCCTGGAGCTTGAGCCGCTCGGCGGCGAGCAGCAGCGAATCCGGGTGGGGCTTGAGGTGCGGCGTCGAGTCGCCGCACACCACGCAGTCGGGCTTGAGCTTCAGGCCCGTCACGATGCGGTCGGTGAAGCGCGTCGCCTTGTTGGTGACGATGCCCCAGGCGATCGAGCGCGCGGCGAGCGCCTCGAGCAGCTCGGCGACGCCCGGGAAGAGCCGGGTCGCGACGCAGGCGCGGTCGCGGTAGTGCTCGAGGAAGGCGTCGCGCAGGGCGGCGAATTCCGGGGCGCCGGGCTCGACGCCGAAGCCCACGCGCACGAGGCCCCGCGCGCCCGCGGAGGCGAACGGCCGCACGCGCTCGAGCGGCAGCTTCTCCAGCCCCTGGTCCTTGCGCAGCAGGTTCAGCGCTGCGGTGAGGTCGGGCGCGGTGTCGGCGAGCGTGCCGTCCAGGTCGAAGAGCACGGCGCGCACGCCGGCGGCGGCCGGGCTACTCATCGCGCGCGCAGCAGGCGAAGTAGTTCACGTCGCAGCTCCCTGCAAGGCGGAACTCGCGCGTCAGCGGGTTGTAGCTCATGCCCTGCAGCGCGAGCGTGCGCAGCCCCGCGTCGCGGCACCACCGCGCGAGCTCCGAGGGCTTGATGAAGCGCGCGTAGTCGTGGGTTCCCTTCGGCAGCAGCCCGAGGACGTATTCGGCGCCGAGCACGGCGAGCAGGTAGGACTTCGGGTTGCGGTTGATGGTGGAAAAGAACACGCGACCACGGGGCTTCACGAGGCGCGCGCAGGCCGCGATGGTGCTCGCCGGCTCGGGCACGTGCTCCAGCAGCTCCATGCAGGTGACGACATCGAACGTATCCGGGCTCGATCTCGAGAGCTCTTCCGGGGAAATCTTCCGGTAGGAGACCGAGAGGCCGGATTCATGCAAATGCAGTTCGGCGACGCTGAGCGGCTTCTCTGCAAGGTCGATCCCGGTCACGGCAGCGCCCGCCTGCGCCATCGCCTCGGCGAGGATGCCGCCGCCGCAGCCGACGTCGAGCACCTTGCGGCCCGCGAGCGGCGCGAGGCTCTCGATCCAGGAAAGGCGCAGGGCGTTGATCTCGTGCAGCGGCCGGAACTCGCCCCGCGGGTCCCACCAGCGGTGCGCGAGGTCGCCGAATTTCTTCAGCTCGGCGGGGTCGGCGTTCGTAGATTCGGGGACGGAGCCCGATCTCGTTCGATCTTGATAGGTTGTGCTCATGAGATCGGGCTCCGTCCCCGAATTTTGCCCCAGAAATGAAAAGCCCCGCCGAAGCGGGGCCTTTCGCAAGGGCCAGAGCCGGCTATTTCTTGGTGCCGATGACCTCGATCTCCACGCGGCGG
>JBFLYF010000498.1:0-1665 GCA_040756795.1 Pseudomonadota bacterium | reverse complement strand
GAACAGCTCGCGGATGGGGGTGAACAGCCCGGTGTAGGTCGCGGGGTTGGAGCGCGGCGTGCGCCCGATCGGCGACTGGTCGATGTCCACCACCTTGTCGAACTGCTCCAGCCCTTCGATGGCGCGGCAGGGGGCGGGTTCGAGCGCCGAGCCGTACAGGTGCTTGGCGACCGAGGCATAGAGGGTGTCGTTGATGAGCGTGGATTTGCCCGAGCCCGAGACGCCGGTGACACAGGTCAAAAGCCCCACCGGTATCGAGACGTCCACGTCTTTCAGGTTGTTGCCGGCGGCGCCGCGGATCACCAGCTGGCGCGCCGGGTCGTTGGGCGTGCGCTGCGCCGGCACCGTGATTTTGCGCTCACCGCGCAGGTAGGCGCCAGTGATCGAGGCCGGGTGTTTCAGTATCTCCGTCGGCGTGCCCTGGGCCACGACCTCGCCGCCGTGCACGCCCGCGCCCGGGCCGATGTCGAGCACGAAGTCGGCGGCGCGGATCGCCTCCTCGTCGTGCTCCACCACGATTACGCTGTTGCCGAGATCGCGCAGGCGGCGCAGGGTGTCGAGCAGGCGCGCGTTGTCGCGCTGGTGCAGGCCGATCGAGGGTTCGTCCAACACGTACATGACGCCGACCAGCCCGGCGCCGATCTGCGAGGCCAGGCGGATGCGCTGGGCCTCGCCGCCGGAAAGCGTTTCCGCCGAGCGCGCCAGTGTCAGGTAATCGAGGCCGACGTTCACCAGGAAGCCGAGGCGGTTGGATACCTCCTTCACGATCTTGGCGGCGATTTCGCCGCGGCTGCCGGTGAGGCGCAGGCCCCGGAAAAATTCCAGCGCCGCTTCCACCGGCAGCCGGGTGAGCTCATGCAGCGCCTTGCCTTCCACGAATACATGGCGCGCCTCGCGTTTGAGACGTGAGCCTTCGCAGGACTCGCACGGCTGGGAGCTGAGGAATTTCGCCAGTTCCTCGCGCACCGCCATGGATTCGGATTCGCGGTAGCGACGCTCGATGTTGGGCAGCACGCCCTCGAAGGCGTGCTTGCGTTTGGAGCGCAGGCCCTGTTCACCGAGGTAGGTGAAGCTGATGAGCTCGTCGCCGCTGCCGTGCAGGATGACGTCGCGCGCCTTCTTCGGCAGTTTCTCGAACGGCGCGTCGAGGTCGAACTTGTAGTGCTTCGCCAGCGATTCCAGCATGTGGAAGTAGAACGCGTTGCGCCGGTCCCAGCCGCGGATGGCGCCGGCCGGCAGCGACAGCGTGGGGTCGCTGACCACGCGCGCGGGATCGAAGAACTGGCGCACGCCGAGTCCGTCGCATTGGGGGCAGGCGCCGGCCGGGTTGTTGAACGAGAACAGTCGCGGCTCGAGCTCGGCCAGGCTGTAACCGCAATGGGGGCAGGCGTAGCGTGCGGAGAAAACGATTTCCTGCGTACTGTGGTTCTGTTCGTCCAGCACCGCCACGCGGATCAGGCCTTCACCCAGGTTGGCGGCGGTCTCGAATGATTCGGCCAGGCGCTGCTCCTGGCCCGCGCGCGTTACCACGCGATCCACGACGGCTTCAATGGTGTGCTTGAAGTTTTTCTTGAGCTCCGGGGCCTCGTCCAGTGAAACCACCATGCCGTCGATGCCCGCGCGGGTAAATCCCAGCCCGCCCAGCCGCTCCCGGGAGTGCAGGTG
>JBFLYF010000497.1:0-1671 GCA_040756795.1 Pseudomonadota bacterium | reverse complement strand
GAGTGGCAGAACGGTTGCGGCCGCTGGGACCTGCTCGATGTGGTGCGCGCCGCCCGCGCGCTGCGCCCGGAAGGCATCGAGTGGCCGTCGAACGACGAGGGCCGCGCGTCGTTCAAGCTGGAGCACCTGAGCGCCGCCAACGGCCTGGCGCACGCCTCGGCGCACGACGCGCTGTCCGACGTGCGCGCGACGATCGCGGTGGCACGCCTGGTCAAGCAGCACCAGCCGCGGCTGTGGGACTTCTGCCTGAAGCTGCGCCGCAAGGACGCGGTGATCGCCGAGATCGGCGCGGGGCGCCCGTTCCTGCACGTCTCGGGCATGTACGCGCCCGAGCGCGGCTGCCTCGCCGTCGTCTGGCCGCTCGCGCCGCACCCGACCAACAAGAACGAGCTGATCGTGTGGGATCTGGGGGCCGACCCCGGGTCACTGCTCACGCTGGACGCCGCCGCGATCCGCGAGCGCATGTTCACCCGCGCGGACGAGCTGCCCGAGGGCGTCGAGCGCCTGCCCATCAAGACCATCCACCTGAACAAGTCGCCCGTCGTGGTGGGCAAGCTGAAGGCGCTGAGTCCCGCCATGGCCGAACGCTGGGGCATCGACGTGGCGCAGGCGCTGGCTCGCGTGGATGCGGCGGCCCGCGCCAGCGAGGCGCTGGCTGGCCTGTGGGGCGAGGTGTTCGAGCGGCCGAAGGCGGTGCAGCCGATCGACGTGGACGAGGACCTCTACGGCGGCTTCGTCGGCCATGCCGACCGGGGCCGCCTGCAGCGGCTGCGCGAACTCCCTCCCGGGCAGCTGGCCACCCGGCGCACCGGGTTCGACGATGCGCGGCTGGAGGAGATCGTCTTCCGCTACCGGGCGCGCAACTTCCCCGAGACCTTGTCGCCCGACGAGCGTGCGCGCTGGGAGCAGCACCGCGTCGCCCGGCTGCACGATGGCGAGGGCGGCGCGCTGACGGTGGAGGCCTTCTTCGAGCGCATCGATGCGCTCAGCGAGTCGGCCGACGAGAACGGCCAGGACATCCTGGCCGCGCTGTACGACTGGGCCGAGCAGATCGCGCCGGAGCGCTGAGGCTCAGGGCGCGGCCTGCAGCGCACCGGCGAGCCGGGTGCCGCCGCCGAGGGCGCGCGAGGCGAAGGGGCGCGGCGAGTCGTTGCGGTAGTCGGGGTCGGGCACGCCCGGCAGGGCGAGCTGCGCGCGCAGCGTCGCGTTCGGCCAGAAGCTCGGCGAGGCGATGCTGTCGGCCCCCGGCACGTTGGCCGCGGACGAGACCACGTTGTCCGACTGAACCACGTTGCCCAGCGTGAAGCCGTCGCGCACCAGCGCGGGTGTGCCGGTGCCGGCGAACAGGTTGGCCGTCATCCGCACCGACTGGGTGTTGCCGGGGGCGGACAGGAAGGTGCCGCCCGACCAGGTCATGACCAGTGTGTTGTGCACCATCTCCACGGTGTTCACCGGCCAGGTGATGCCTTCGGCGCCAAAGGCGATCGCCGTGGCGTTGTCCGCGTTCGGCCCCTTGTGGAAGAGGTTGCCGCGCAGGTAGACGACCCCTCCCTCGGGGAAGTCGGCGAGGTAGCTCGACGTGCCGGTCGGGCCATCCATGAAGTAGCTGTTCTCGATGCGGTTTTCCCGGGCGCGGCTCTTCAGGTTGTGGCCGATCTTCGCCTCGTGGAA
>JBFLYF010000496.1:0-1678 GCA_040756795.1 Pseudomonadota bacterium | reverse complement strand
TCTCCACGATCGAGAGCACCAGCTCCTGCAGCATGAACTCCAGCCGCTCGTGCGACAGGAACTGGTCGTTCAGCACCTCGATCGCGAGCGTGTCGGCGAGCTGGCGGATGCGGTCGGTGATCGGCTCGCTCGCGGCGGGGAACGGCCGGCCGCCGGCGTCGAACACGGCCGGGAAGCGGCTGCAGAGCCACGCCGGGGAGGCCTGGAACGCGAGCAGCTGCGCGAGCGCGCCGCCGGCCGCGGGCAGCGCCCGGCACTCGACCCCGGGGTTGAGGAACAGCAGGTTGCCGCGCGTCAGGCGCAGCGTCTCGCCGCCGACCTGGTAGTCGAGGTCCGGGCCGCCGTGCTTGACGCCGATGTGCGGCGCGCCGCCCGGCTGCGCGGCGGCCTCGGCCGCGGCCTCGGCGAGCTCGAGCCGGCCGAAGACGCCGTCGAAGACGCGGATGGGGCGGACCATGCCCGGAAGCTTAGCCCCAGTCGTGCAAACCCGCTAGTAGGCGAGCCATTGCGGCCGCTTGGCGGAGATCACCCGGGTGTTGACCCCCACCCAGTTCAGCCCCCCGAACAGCCGCCCGTGCTCGATCTTGACGCAGCGGTCCATGACCGCCTCGAGCCCCGCGGCGCGCGCGCGCTCGGCGGCGGCCTCGTTCCGCACGCCGAGCTGCTGCCAGAGCACCCGGGCGCCGATCGCGATCGCGTCCTCGCAGACCGGCATCACGTCCGCGGTCTTGCGGAACACGTCCACCAGGTCGACCTTTTCCGGAATGTCGCGCAGCGACGCGTAGCATTTCTGCCCGAGGATCTCCTTGTCCCTGTACTGCGGGTTGACCGGGATGATGCGGTAGCCGTGCTCGAGCATGTACTTCGCCGCGAAGTAGCTCGGCCGGTACCAGTTCGCCGACAAGCCCACGACCGCGAGCACGCGGCTCTGCTTGAGGATGCGCCGCAGCGTGTTGATGTCGTCGGCCATGCCCAGACTATAATCGAAGCGTCCCCGCATATGAGCCTTCATCCGCAAGTCGTGCAGCTGCTCGAGCGCGCGGCGAAGTCGCCGCTGCCGCAGTACTGGCAGGTGCCGCCGGCGGTGGCGCGGCGCCTGTACCGCGACACGCGCGGCGCGCTCACGCCCGACCCGCCCGCGGTCGAATCCTCGATCCTGCTGCTCGCGCCCGGGCCCGCCGGGCCGGTCCCGCTGCGCGCCTACCGTCCGAAGGGCGCGCGCCGGGACGAGGCGCTGCCCGCGCTGGTGTATTGCCACGGCGGCGGCTGGGTGATCGGCGACCTCGACACGCACGACGTGGTCTGCCGCACGCTCGCCAACGGCGCGCGCTGCGCGGTGTTCTCGGTGGAGTACCGGAAAGCCCCGGAAGCGCCTTTCCCTGCGGCGGTCGAGGACTGTTTTGCCGCATTGGCTTTTGTTTCTCGGAATTCGGAATCCTTGAGAGTAAATGCGACCCAGTTGGCCGTCGGCGGCGACAGCGCGGGCGGCAATCTCGCCACGGTGATCGCGCTCATGGCGCGCGACGCCGGCGGGCCGCCGCTCGCCTTGCAGCTGCTCATCTACCCGGCCACCGACCAGCGCATGGCGCATCCCTCGATCGAGAAGAACGGCGAAGGGTACCTGCTCACGAAGAAGAACATGCTCTACTTCCGCGGCCACTACCTGCCGCGCGCGGCC
>JBFLYF010000495.1:0-1695 GCA_040756795.1 Pseudomonadota bacterium | reverse complement strand
CGACATCAAGCTGATCGAGAGCATCTTCGCGTGCCTCTCGCCCGGGCTGCCGCAGGACTGGAAGAAGGCGTGGATCGAGATCACCGACGCGGGCGGCGGCAAGGAGAAGGCCTCGAAGTTCTTCGTCACCAACCTGCGCGGCGACGACGAGGGCGAGCCGCTGGTGCCCTGCAACGCGCAGGAGGTCACGCGCCGGATCGTCAGCCTGAACGAGAAGCTGCCGCCCGAACGCCGCGCCTGGTCGCGCGCGCTGCTCGTGATCGACAGCGAGGGCGACTACGAGCTCAGCTACGAGTACCCGAAGTGACCCGCGTGAGCGGGTCATCCCCGCGCAAGCGGGGATCCGGCTTTTCTCAGGAAGTCGAAATCACAGCCGTGCTCGGCCTGTAGCACGTGTTCCATGTAGAGCTTGGCGTAGCCGCGCGCCGGCGGCGCGACCGGCGGCTTCCAGGCCGTTTTTCGTCTTTGTATTTCTGATTCAGAAAGCAGTAAATCGATTCTGCGGTCGCGAACGGATAAGCGGATGCGATCACCGTTCCTGACCAGCGCGAGCGGTCCGCCCGCGGCGGCCTCCGGCGAGACGTGCAGCACGATGGTGCCGAACGCGGTGCCGCTCATGCGTGCGTCGGAGATCCGCACCATGTCCTTGACGCCGGCGCGCGCGAGCTTGGCCGGGATCGGCAGGTAGCCGGCCTCCGGCATCGCGTAGCCGGAAGTCGGGCCGGCGTTCTGCAGCACCAGGAAATCCTCCGGCGCGACCTCGAGCGCCGGATCGTCGATGCGCGCCGCGAGGTCCTCGAGCGAGTCGAAGACCACCGCTCTGCCCTCTGTTTCGAACAGCTTCGGGTCCGCGGCCGAGCGCTTCAGGATCGCGCCGTTGGGCGCGAGCGAGCCGAAGAGCGCCACCAGCCCCCCCACGGGGGAGATCGGGTTCCCGAATTCGCGCACCACCGCGCGGTCGACCCAGGTCGGGCCGGCTTTGAGAACCTCTCCAAGAGTCATGCCGGAAACGGTCATGCAATCCAGATGCAGGAGCGGTTTCAACTCGCGCAGCACCGCGGGCAGCCCGCCCGCGGCGTGCAGGTCGGACATGTAGTGCTGCCCGGTGGGCTTGAGGTCCACGAGCACGGGGGTCGAATCCGACAGTGCATTGAGCTTTTTCAGGGAAACCTCGACCCCGATCCTCCCGGCGATCGCAGTCAGGTGCACGATCGCGTTGGTCGAGCCGCCGATCGCGAGCAGCGTGCGCAGCGCGTTCTCGACCGATTTCGCGGTGATGATCTGCGAGGGCCGGATCGGATTCGCCGCGAGCTCGGCCGCGCGCCGGCCGCTCGCTTCCGCAATGCGCAGTCGGTCGGCGTGCACTGCGGGAATCGCCGCGCTGCCGG
This sequence comes from Pseudomonadota bacterium, assembly GCA_040756795.1. Taxonomy (GTDB): domain Bacteria; phylum Pseudomonadota; class Gammaproteobacteria; order Burkholderiales; family SG8-39; genus RBG-16-66-20. The sequence continues at coordinate 307 of JBFLYF010000495.1, read as the reverse complement.
GCAGCGCCATGCCGAGCGCCTCGGCGATCGAGGCCATGGTGGAGGCCGTGCCCATGACCGCGCAGGTTCCCGCGGTGGTCGCCAGGTTTCCTTCGATGTCTTCTATTTCCGAGGCGCTGACCCTTTCGGCTCGATGCAGAGCCCAGAACCGGCGGCAGTCGGTGCAGGCGCCGAGCCGCTCGCCGCGGAACGAGGTCGGCATCATGGGGCCCGCAAGCAGCTGCACCGCCGGCACATCCGCGCTCGCCGCGCCCATCAGCTGGGCTGGCACGGTCTTGTCGCAGCCGCCCACCAGCACCACCGCGTC
>JBFLYF010000494.1:0-1699 GCA_040756795.1 Pseudomonadota bacterium | reverse complement strand
GACAGCGCCCGCCACAGCCCGTCGATGCCCGCAAAGTCGAGCACGACGACCTTCACCGCCACCAGCACGATGAGACCGGCGGAGGCGACGCGCGCCGGCAGCGAGTGGCGCCGCAGGCCATAGGCGAGGAACGCGATTGCCAGCACCAGCCACGCGGCGGTGTAGGCCCACAGCTCCGAGCTGGAAGTGGCGCGCCAGAAGCCGATCCGCGCTCCGTGGTAGGCGTGGCGCACCTCGAACGAGACGAACGCGAGCACCAGCGCCAAGGCGACGCCGGCGGCGGCGTTGCCGTACCAGCCGGGCTTGATGCCACGCGACAGGCGCGCGACGTAGAGCGCCATCAGGCCGGGGAGCAGATAGGCAGGAACGAGCGAGTTGAAGAAGCTGGCGCCGGCGATGCGCTCGTCGGTCAGCCACGGGTTCTGCACCAGGCCGAGGCCGAGCACCACGAACAGCAATGCGATCGTCGCGAACGCGGTCGAGGCGGTCTCGAAGACCGGGTTGGCGCGCTTCAGGTCGAGGCGCATCAGCACCTGCGAGAAGGCCAGGCTGGTCATCGCCAGCAGCCCCTGCTCGAGATGACCGCTCGATCGCGCCAGCGGATCGCCGCTGACCAGGTGCCGGATCTGGAAGAATGCGAGCAGCGCCGCGAACACGATCGCCAGCGCCTCGCTGAGGCGCACCGCGAGGTCGTCGCCACGGGCGGAAAGCAGCCGCGCCGAGAGCGCGAACGCCGCCGCCGGCACGCCGTAGCCGAGCAACAGCCAATTGAGGATCGGAAACGAGCCGACGCTCGCGCCCATGATGCGCGGGTCCCAGACGATCCTGGCCAGCACGACGAGGCCGAGCGCCGAGACGGCGTAGCGCAGCACGGGCAAGTCGCGCAGCAATGAGACCAGCGCGGTGCCGAGCGCGGCGAGCGCGAATGCGACGGTCAGGTAGCCGCGCGAGAGGGCGGCGACGAGGGCGAACGACAGCGCGGCAATGGCGGCGGCGGCGAACGCCCCGGCGGCGATACGCCGGGCCGGCTGTTCCTCGCTGCCACGGTCGAAGCGCTCGGCCGCGAGCGCGAACAGCGCCGCCAGTGCGACGCCGGCGCTGGCGAACGGTATGGAATGATCGAATTGTGTCACGCGCAGATAGGCTACGACGAGCGCGACGAGCGGCGTCGCGGTGGCGGCGAGGGCGAAGAGCGCCGCAGTGGGGGCCGGCAGCTCGGCGCCGCGGCCGAGCCGCGCGGCGACGACAGCCGCCAAGGCGAGCGAGGTGCCGCCGGCGAAGGCGAGATACTGCGACACGCTTTCCGGCAGACGGAGCAGGCCGGCGAGCGCAGGGGCGAGTAGCGTCGCCGGGGCCGGAGCGGAGAGCCCGGGCCACATCAGCAACGCGGCGATCGCGACCATGCCGGCCAGCACCCCGGCCGTAGCCGCAGCGGCGGAGACAAATGCTGTGAGGGCGAGCAGGGCGATCGCCGCAAGCGCGAATACGAGCCACCACGGCGAGCCAAACGGCGCCACCGCGAGCACGGCGACGGCGAGGAAGGCGAGCGCGGCGAGCGCACCGGAGGCGATCCAATCCGGCGCGGCATCGCGATCGGATCGCGCGAGGTGCGGCTCGACACCCATGAAACCGACGGCGAGCGCCATCTGGACGAGGGTGTGGACCATCGCTGCACGGACCCAGCTCGACATGCCGAGCA
>JBFLYF010000493.1:0-1709 GCA_040756795.1 Pseudomonadota bacterium | reverse complement strand
CGAGATGCTGCTCGAGGCGCGCCTGTACCCCGCCGCCGCGGCCCTGCACCACGGCCTGGTGCACGCGGTCGTGCCGGACGCGGAGGTGGCCGCGCACGCACTGGCGCGCGCCCGGGCGATGGCGCAGCTCTCGCCGCAGGCAGCGCGCATCAACAAGCGCACGCTGCGCCAACTGGCGGCGGGCGGGCCCGGCGAGGCCGAGCGCCTGGCCCACTATGCCTACGCGCCCAGCGAAGAGCACCGCGAAGGCGTGATGGCCTTCATCGAGAAGAGAACGCCGCGCTTCCAGAGGGGATGACGCGGCCCGGAGATTCCCCATGCATCAGAACCAGAATCTGTTCGTCGCCCTGCGCGACGCCTTCCCGTCCGACCTCGACGCCACCGCCATCGAAACCGCCGACGGCGCGGGCGCGCCGCTCTTCTACACCTGGCGCGACCTCGAGCGGGCCACGGCCATGATGGCCAACCTGCTCGATTCGCTCGAGCTGCCGGCCGGCGCCCGCGTCGCGGTGCAGACCGAGAAGTCGGTGGAGGCGCTGCTGCTGTACCTCGCGGTGCTGCGCGCGGGCTACGTCTACCTGCCGCTGAACACCGCCTACCAGGCCGCCGAGATCGAGTACTTCATCGGCAACGCCGAGCCGAGCGTCGTGGTCTGCTCGGGCAAGAACTTCGGCTGGGTGTCGAAGATCGCCTTCCGCTGCGGCACCGCCCACGTCTTCACGCTCAACGAGGACCGCACCGGCACCCTGCTCGACCGCGCGGCGGTGCAGCCCGACACCCACACACCGGCGCAGAAGTGGGCCGACGACCTTGCCGCCATCCTCTATACCAGCGGCACCACCGGGCGCAGCAAGGGCGCGATGCTGACGCACGGCAACATGCTGTCCAACGCCCGGGTGCTGAAGGACTACTGGGGATGGGTGAAGGGCGACGTGCTGATCCACGTGCTGCCGATCTTTCACGTGCACGGCCTGTTCGTGGCCTCGCACGGCGCGCTGATCAACGGCAGCAAGATGATCTGGTTCGCGAAGTTCGACCCGGCCGCGGTGGTCAGGCGCTTGCCCGAGGCGACGGTCTTCATGGGCGTGCCCACGCTCTACGTGCGCCTGCTCGGCGAGGCCGGCTTCGGCCGCGAAGCCTGCCGCAACATGCGCCTGTTCGTGGCCGGATCGGCGCCGCTGCTGATCGAGACCTTCAACGAGTTCCGCGAGCGCAGCGGCCACACCATCCTCGAGCGCTACGGCATGAGCGAGACGGTGATGCTCACCTCCAACCCCTACCACGCGAAGGACGGCGAGCGCCGCGGCGGCACGGTGGGCTTCCCGCTGCCCGGCGTGGGCCTGCGCGTCAGCGACGACAAGGGAGCGCCCTGTCCGACCGGCGAGATCGGCGGCATCGAGGTCAAGGGCCCGAACGTCTTCAAGGGCTACTGGCGCATGCCGGAGAAGACCAAGGAAGAGTTCACCGCCGACGGCTGGTTCAAGACGGGCGACGTCGGCAAGATCGACGAGCGCGGCTACGTGACCATCGTCGGCCGCAGCAAGGACCTGATCATCACCGGCGGCTACAACGTCTACCCGGCCGAGATCGAGGGCTACCTCAACGAGATGGAGGGCGTGGCCGAGAGCGCGGTGATCGGCGTGCCGCACCCCGACTTCGGCGAGGGCGTGGTGGCGGTGGTGGTGCCCAAACCCGGCGCGAAGCCCGAG
>JBFLYF010000492.1:0-1722 GCA_040756795.1 Pseudomonadota bacterium | reverse complement strand
GCACCGCATGCTGGCGTGCGCCGTCCGTCCCTCCGCCGGTGAGCTGCCACAAGAGCCAGCTGTCCACCGTGCCGAAGGCCAGTTCGCCGGCCAGCGCCGCGGCGCGCGCGCCGGCCACGTGGTCGAGGATCCACTTCAGCTTGGTGCCCGAGAAGTAGGCGTCGACGATCAGCCCGGTCTTGCGGCGGAACGTGTCCTCCAGGCCGCGCGCGCGCAGCGCCGCGCAGGTGGGCTCGGCGCGCCGGTCCTGCCAGACGATGGCGTTGTAGACGGGCTCGCCGGTGCGGCGGTTCCACACCAGCGTGGTCTCGCGCTGGTTGGTGATGCCGATGGAGGCGATGTCGGACGCCTTCAGCTTCGCCCGGGCCAGCGCCTCCTGCGCGGTGGCCAGCTGCGTGGCCCAGATCTCCTTCGGGTCGTGCTCCACCCAGCCGGGCTGCGGGTAGATCTGGCGGAACTCGCGCTGCGCCATCGCGACGATGCGGCCGTGGGCGTCGAAGACGATGCTGCGCGAGGAGGAGGTGCCCTGGTCCAGGGCCAGCAGGTGCTTGCTCATGGTGCGATGTGCAGTTGCACGCCGGCCTCGGCCAGCAGGGCCGGGAATGGCGCGGGCGGCGCGGCGTCGGTGTAGAGCGCGTCGATCTGGTCCAGCCGCGCGAGCTCCACCATCGCCGGCCGGTTGAACTTGCTCAGGTCGGCGGCCAGCCACACCTCGCGCGCGTGCTCGATGATGGCGCGAGCCACCTTCACCTCGCGGTAGTCGAAATCGCGCAGCGTGCCGTCGACTTCGATCGCCGAGATGCCGATCAGCGCGATGTCGACCTTGAACTGCGCGATGAAGTCCACCGTGGCCTCGCCGACGATGCCGCGGTCGCGCGAGCGCACCACGCCGCCGGCGACGATCACCTCGCAGTCCGGGTTGTCGGACAGGATGGCGGCCACGTTCAGGTTGTTGGTGATGACGCGCAGCCCCTTGTGGCGCAGCAGTTCGCGCGCGATCGCCTCGGTGGTCGTGCCGATGTTGAGGATGAGCGAGCAGTTCTCCGGCACTGCCTTGGCCACCGCGCGCGCGATGCGCTGCTTGGCCCGCTCGTTGAGCTTCTGGCGCTGCCGGTAGGCGATGTTCTCGGTCGTCGAGGCGGGCACCCGCACGCCGCCGTGGAAGCGCGCGAGCAGGCCTTCGTCGGACAGCAGCTTCACGTCGCGGCGCACGGTCTGCAGCGTCACGCCGAAACGCTCGGCGAGCGCCTCGACCGACACCGATCCGCGCGCGCGCACCTCGTCCAGCAGTTCGGACTGGCGGGGATTGGGGGTCATGGCCTGCGAGCGTAGCGAGCCCTTCCGGGAAAACCACAGGGCTTACCCAACTTGCTCCGCGCCGGAAACCGGGGTAAAAAGAAAATAGACGCGCCAAAACGAACACAAACGAAAACACCCCGTCCGGTACCGCGCCACGGACACCCTCCCCCGGAGACCGCTTGAACCACCCTCGTCCCGACGGCCGCCTCGGCACCGATGCCACGCTCGCCTGCGACGTGCTCGTCGTGGGCGGCGGCATCAACGGCGCCGGCATCGCGCGCGACCTCGCCGGCCGCGGGCTGTCGGTGGTGCTGGCGGAGAAGGACGACCTCGCCTCGCACACCTCGTCGTCGTCGACCAAGCTGATCCACGGCGGGCTGCGCTACCTCGAGTACTACGAGTTCTCGCTGGTGCGCAAGGCGC
>JBFLYF010000491.1:0-1723 GCA_040756795.1 Pseudomonadota bacterium | reverse complement strand
CACGCTCGCCGCGCGCATCGACGCACTGCCGGCGGGCGGCCTGAGCAACACCGACTGGCTGCTCGTCATCATCGTCATCCTGCTGCTCGTCATCGCGCTCTAGCGCGCCGCGCCGCGCAGCGCGCGCCAGACTTTCTCGCCGGTCACGGGCATCTCGATGTCGCCCGTGCCGAGCGCGTCGACGATCGCGTTCATCGCCGCGGCGAGCGCGCCCACCGTGCCGGCCTCGCCGGCGCCCTTGACGCCGAGCGGGTTGAGCTGGGTCGGCACCGCGTTGTGCCCTACGCGGAACGGGCCGACGTCGCTTGCGCGCGGCATGGCGTAGTCCATGAACGAGGCGGTGATCAGCTGGCCGCTCTCGCGGTCGTAGGCCATCTGCTCCATGAGGATCTGGCCGAGGCCCTGCACGATGCCGCCGATCACCTGGCCCTGCAGCGTGAGCGGGTTGATCTCGTTGCCGACGTCGTCCACCACGGTGTAGCTTTCGATCGCCACCGCGCCCGTCTCGGGATCGATCTCGACCTCGCAGACGTGGGTGCCGTTCGGGAAGGTCTCGCGCCGCGGCGCGAAGGTGGCGTGCTCGAAGAGGCCCGGCTCCATGCCTTTGGGCAGGTTGGCGAAGGCGAACGAGGCGCGCGCCACTTCCTTCAGCGTCACGCCGCGGTCGGTGCCCGCGACGCTGAAGCGCCCCGCGGCGAAGCCGATGTCGGCCTCGGCCGCCTCGAGCAGGTGCGCGGCGATGCGCCTGCCCTTGGCGATCACCTTGTCGGCGGCGAGCCACAGCGCCGAGCCGCCGATCGCCGCCGAGCGCGAGCCGGCGCTGCCCAGGCCGTAGGCGACCGCGTCGGTGTCGCCGTCCACCACGCGCAGCTCCTCCGGCGCGAGGCCGAGCCGCTCGCAGGCGATCTGCCGGTACATGGTCTCGTGCCCCTGGCCCTGGCTCTTGGTGCCGACGAGCAGCGTCGCGCCCCCCGCGGCGTCGAAGCGCACCTCCGCGTACTCGATGCTCGGCGGCCCGGCGCGCTCGATCGCGTTGGCGAGCCCGATGCCGCGCAGTTTGCCTTTTCTCTCGGAGATCTTTTTCCGTTCCGGGAATCCCGACCAGTCGGATAACTGCAATGCCTTGTCCAGTCCCTTCTCGAATTCCCCGCAGTCATACGTAAACTGAATTGCCGTCTTGTAGGGCATCGCCGAGGGCGGGATGAGGTTCCTGCGGCGCAGCTCCACGCGGTCGACCTCGAGCTCGCGTGCCGCGTCGTCGATCAACCGCTCGAGGAAGTAGATCGCCTCGGGCCGGCCGTTGCCGCGGTAGGGGGCGAGCGGTCCGGTGTGCGAGAACACGCTCAGCACCTCGACGTGCGCGGCGGGGAACGCATACATGCCGACCAGCGAGCCGAGGTTCGCGAAAGCGGGCAGCAGGTTGCGGTCGGTCGAGACGTAGGCGCCGACGTTGCTCGTGTTGCGCACTCGCAAGGCGAGGAAGCGGTGATGTTCGTCCAGCGCGAGCGCGATCTCGCTCGCCACGTCGCGCCCGTGCTCGTCGGCGAGCGGGCCTTCGCTCCTCTCGCAGCTCCACTTCACGGGCCGGCCGAGCTTGCGCGCGAGCCACAGCACGATGCGATGCTCGAGGTGCGCCCAGCCCTTGGCGCCGAAGGCGCCGCCGACGTCGCCGCTCACCACGCGGATCGCGCTCTCGGGGACCTTGAGCACGCCGGCGAGCACC
>JBFLYF010000490.1:0-1725 GCA_040756795.1 Pseudomonadota bacterium | reverse complement strand
TCGAGCGCGACGTCGAGCCGCACGGCGGCGCCGAGGTGCGCGAGCTCGCCGAGGTGATCAACCGGCTCGCCCGGCAGCGCGGCGAACTGCGCGCCGACATGGCCGCGCAGGTGCGCGAGGCGAGCCGCAGCGTCGAGCAGGAGCGCAACCGCCTCGCGGCGCTGATGGCCGAGCTGACGCAGAGCGTGGTGGTGTGCAACCTCGACGGCCGCATCCTGCTCTACAACAGCCGGGCGCGCACGCAGTTCCGCGCCCTGTCGAGCGCCCCCTCGGTGAGCGGCGGCGCCGAGCTGATCGGCCTCGGCCGGTCCATCTACACCGTGTTCGACCGGGCGCTGATCGCCCATGCGCTGGAGAGCGTGCAGCAGCGCCTGCAGCGCGGCGCGGCGCACCCGTCCGCGCAGTTCGTCACTGGCACGCGCGCCGGCCAGCTGCTGCGCGTGCAGATGGCGCCGGTGCGCGAGATCGATGCCGGCGCCGACGCGGTGTCGCTCAACGGCTTCGTGCTGATGCTGGAGAACATCACGCGCGACTTCGCCGACGAATCCGAGCGCGACCGGCTGCTGCACGCGCTGACCGAAGGCAGCCGCGCGTCGCTGGGCAACCTGCAGGCGGCGGTGGAGATGCTCGACTACGACGACATCGACGCCGCCTCGCGCGAGCGCTTTCACGGCGTGATCCGCGACGAGGTGGTCGCGATGAGCCGGCGCATCCAGGAACTCGCCAGCCACACCGCGCAGACCATGAAGACGCGCTGGCCGCTGGAGGACATGCTGGGCGCCGACCTGCTGGCCGCGGCGGCGCGCCGCATCGAGGCGCAGTGCGGCTGCCGGGTTGCCGCCAGCGAGGTCGACGCCGGCCTGTGGCTGCGGGTCGACAGCTTCTCGCTGCTGCAGGCGCTGGTGTACCTGGCCGGCCGCCTCGTCGACGAGTACGAGGTCAGGCTGGTGCAGCTGCGCCTGGGCGAAGCCTCGGGCCGCGCCCGGCTGGACCTCGCCTGGATCGGCCAGGCGATGAGCACCGAGACGGTGATGGGCTGGGAGACCGATGCGATGCGCGTCGGCGGCGAGAGCCTTGCGCTGACGGTGCGCGATGTGGTGGAGCGCCACGACGGCGCCTTCTGGTTCGAGCGCGAGCGCGTGCGCCACGAGTCCTTCTTCCGCTGGCTGCTGCCGCTGGCGGCCAGCAGCGAGCAGCTCGATGCGGCCCGGATCGTCAAGACCGACAGCCGGCCCGAGGTGTACGACTTCGACCTGTTCCGCGCCAGCGAGCAGTCGCGCGAGCTGGCCGACCGGCCGCTGGCCGAGCTCGCCTACACCGTGTTCGACACCGAGACCACCGGCCTGAACCCCGGCGAGGGCGACGAGATCCTGCAGATCGGCGCCACGCGCATCGTCGCCGGCAAGCTGCGCCGCGAGGACATGTTCGACCAGCTCGTCGATCCGCAGCGCCCCATCCCCGAGGCCGGCATCCCCATCCACGGCATCACGCCGGAGATGGTGGCCGGCGCGCCGAGCATCGACGAGGTGCTGCCGGCCTTCCACGCCTTCGCGCAGGAGACCGTGCTGGTCGCGCACAACGCGGCCTTCGACATGCGCTTCCTGGAACTCAAGCGCGAGCGCACCGGCCTGTCGTTCGACCAGCCGGTGCTGGACACGCTGCTGCTCTCCGCCGTGGTGCACCCGCAGCAGGAGTCGCACCGGCTGGAGGCGATCGCCGAGCGGC
>JBFLYF010000049.1:0-13652 GCA_040756795.1 Pseudomonadota bacterium | reverse complement strand
GCAGCGCACGGGCTTCATCGCGGGCGCGGTGCAGCTGCCGGCCGGCAAGGTGAAAGGCGCGCTCAAGGGCTTCCCCGCCAGGACGCTGAAGGCGCCGATCATGGTCTACGACGGCACCGGCAAGGACGAGGCGGTCGGCGCGGCGGCGACGATCGTGCGCGCCGGCTACGAGAACGTGCTGGTGGTCACCGGCGGCCTCGCGGCCTGGCAGGGCGCCGGCTACGCGCTCGCGACCGGCGCGCCCGGCATGAAAGTCGCGTACACGCCCAAGCCGCGGCCGGGCTCGCTGCCCATCGAGGAGTTCAGGAAGATCGCGGCCAATACGCCGGCCGACACCCTGATCCTCGACGTGCGCAACCAGGACGAAGGCAACGCCGGCATGATCAAGGGCGCGATGCTGGTGCCCGACGAGGAGATCCTCGCCCGCATCGGCGAGATCCCGAGGGACAAGCGCATCGTGGCCCACTGCTCGACCGGCGTGCGCGCGGAGATGGCCTACCACAAGCTCAAGGACAGGGGCTACAAAGTGGCGTTCCTCAACGCGGACATCGACATCGCCAAAGATGGCAAATTCAAGATCACCGCAAAGTAGCTCGGGCAGCGCCGCGCCGGCTTACATGAATCCGTACCTGGCCGGCGTCGGCCTCGGGCTGGTCCTGCTCGCCTCCTTCGTGATCATGGGCCGCGGGCTCGGCGCGACCGGCGCGTTCTCGTCGCTTCTCGCCTGGATCGTGCAGGCGGTTTCGCCCGAGCATGCCGAGGCTATCGCACCGTACGCCGACTACCTTGGCGAGGACCATCCGCTCAAGTCCTGGCTGGTGTTTCTCGTCTCGGGCGCCTTCGTCGGCGCGCTGGTCTCGGGGATGGCGGCGCATCGGGTGCACGCCTGCGTTGAAAAGGGACCGCGCATCGGCGCCGGGGGCCGGCTGCTGCGAGCTTACGCGGGCGGCGCGCTCGCCGGCATCGGCGCCAAGATCGGCCTGGGCTGCACCAGCGGGCAGGCGCTCACCGGAGGCGCGCTGCTCAACGCCGGAAGCTGGATGTTCATGCTGATGGTATTCGTGGGGGGCTACGCCGCCGCATGGTTCGTGAGGAAGCAATGGATATAGGCGCCCCGCTCTACAAGCTGGGAATGTTCGGCGACGACGCGAGCCTCGCCGTGGCCGCGGCGCTGGGCGTGGGCTTCGGCTTCTTTCTCGAGCGCGCCGGCTTCGGCAGCGCGCGCAAGCTCACGGCGCAGTTCTACCTGACCGACATGAGCGTGCTGAAGGTGATGTTCACCGCGATCGTGACGGCGATGGTCGGCGTCGCCGCGCTCTCGGCGATCGGGTGGCTCGACTTCTCGAAGATCTATCTGGTGCCGACCTACGTCGTGCCGCAGGTCGCCGCCGGTTTCGTGTTCGGGGTCGGGTTCATCGTCGGCGGCTACTGCCCGGGAACCTCCGTGGCGGGCATCGCCACCGGACGCATCGACGCCGGGGTGTACGCGATCGGCATGCTGACGGGCATCTTCCTCTATGCGGAAAGCTTCAATGCGTTCTTCGCCGGCTGGGCGGAGGCGACGCCGCTGGGGCAAGTCACCCTGCCCGCGATGCTGGGCGTCGCTCCGGGGCTCCTGGTGGCGGCGGTAGTGCTGATGGCGCTCGGTGCGTTCGCGCTGGCGGAGCGGGTCGAAGCGGCCTTTCGCCGTCCGGGCTGACACGCGCGTGCGCTCGGTGGGCGCTGGGGCATTGAGGTATGATTCCGTCGCTTCCGGTCGTTGCGGAAGCGCCTCTATTCACGAAGGAATCGCGTCCATGAAGCAGCTTCTCGCCGGCCTCATTGCCCTGGCTTTTCTTGCCGTCAGCGGCCTCGCCGCGGCACAAGACAAGAAGCAGGAGAAGAAAGAAGAGAAAAAGGAAATGAAGAAGGAAGTGAAGAGCGCCAAGCCCGCCAAGGCGCCCAAGAAGAAGAAGGAAGGTTGCTGACCACCCGCGGGCCTCGCCGAGTCAGAACCGCGAGCCCCTGAGCGCGACGTCCGCGGCCGCCCACGCGCGCTCGAAGCGCGCGCGCGCTTCGGCGGCCTCGCTGGCCATGCCCTGGCGGGCCAGTGCTTCGGCCAGACCCGCGAGGGACCACCCGTTCTCGGGGTAGATCTTCAGATCCTCGCGATAAATCCGCTCGGCCTCGGAGGCGCGCCCCGCCTCGAGCAGCAAGGCCCCGAAGGTGTGACGTGCCGGCATGTGCCACGCCGGCGGCTCGTCGGCGTCGAGTTCCGCCTCGATCCTGACCGCGGCACGGCCTTGCGCAAGCGCCGCCAAGGTATCGCCGCCGGCGGCGGCCAATTCCGCCTGCAGCAGGCGGGCCGGGATGGAGAGCAGCCTGGACAGAGGATTGACGTTCTTCAGCGCAACCGCGTCACGCGTTGCGCCGCGCAGCCTCGCGTTCAGCCTCCGCAGTTCCTCGCGCGCCTTCCCGGGCTCGCCGCCGCGCAGGTAGGCCATGCCGCGCGCGTAATGCCAGACCCCCTCGGTGTACGCCGTTGCCCGGGCCGGGCGAGGCGCCGCGAGGATCGCCTCCCATCGGCCAAAACGCACCTGCGTGTACAGGGGCAGCGCGAGGAAGTGCTGCTGCGTGCCGGTCGCGGAGCGCCAGCCGGCGGCAGATTCGGCATGGCGCGCAAGCTCGTCCGCCGCTGCGGCTGCGGCATTGCCATCGCCCGCCATGATCGAAGCGAACCAGAGGAAATGCTGGTTGTGCACCGCGTAGCCGGCGACATACCGGGGGTCGGCGTCGCTTGCCTCGAGAGTGGCGCGGTCGGCAGCGATCGCGCTCCGGTTGGCGCGCGCGGCGCCCGCATAGTCGCCGAGCCGCAGGAGCACGTGGGCGGGCATGTGCACGAGATGCGCCACGCCGGGGGCGAGTGTCTGCAGGCGCTCGGCACTGGCACGCGCGCGCTCGGGGTAAGGCGAATCCTCCAGCACGTGGACATAGAAGTGGTTCGCGCCGGGGTGATCCGGGGCGAGCCGCAGCGCCCGTTCCAGCAGCTCGAGTATTTCCGGCGTCCAGCGCCGGGGCGATCCCGACCTGCTCCAGTAGTCGCGGCCATGGGGCACCATGAGCGCGTCGGCGAGCAAGGTCGCGATGTCCGCGTCATCGGGGAAGCGCCGCGCGGCCTCTCGCATCGCTCCTGCATAGGCGGCGTCGAGCTTCGCGCGATCGGTATGGGGTCCGGGGCGATAGCGCTTCGCGAGCGCCCGGATCAGGACGCGCTCCTTCGCGCTTGCCCGCCGCGCGGTCCCGCTTGCCCGCCGGACATGGCGGTATGCCGCGGCGGCGGATGCGCCATCCATGTCGTGGTTGATGCTCGGCCCCAGCGCATAGGCCGCGCCCCACCAGCACATCGCGCAGGAGGGGTCCAGGCGCGCCGCCTCCAGGAAGGAGCGCAGCGCCTGCGCGAAGTTGAAGCCCCAGGCGAGCACCAGGCCCTGGTCGAAGAAGCGCTGCGCGACGGGCTCGGTCGTGGTGATCCCGAGCCGGTAATCGCCCATCCCCTCCAGCAGGCGGGCCGCGGCGGCCGGCGCAGGGGCCGCATGAAGCGCTGCGGCAAGCGCGATGGCCAACCACGGCGTGGTGCGACGCATCGTTGCTCCCGACCGCCCGCGGGCGATCAGGCGGCTTTCGCGGCTTCCTTCTTCCCGCTCTTCTTCTCGTCGCCCGCCTCGGCCACGGCCGGCTCGGGGCGGTCCATGAGCGTGACGAGCGCGAGCGGCGCGTTGTCGCCCTTCCTGAAGCCGCTCTTGAGGATCCGCAGGTAGCCGCCGTTCCTCTTGGCATAGCGGGGCCCCAGCTCGGCGAAGAGCTTGGAGACCGTGGCGCGGTCGCGCAGGCGGTCATAGGCGAGGCGCCGGTTGGCGAGCGTGGGCTGCTTGCCGATCGTGATCATCGGCTCGACCACGCGGCGCAGCTCCTTCGCCTTCGGCAGCGTCGTCGTGATGCTCTCGTGCGTCAGCAGCGACACCGCCATGTTGCGGAACATGGCGAGCCGGTGGCTCGTGGTGCGGTTGAGCTTGCGAAGGCCGTGGCCGTGGCGCATGGCGCTACACCCTGTGATGTTCCAGCCCCGCAGGGGGCCAGTTTTCCAGCTTCATCCCGAGGGTGAGCCCGCGCGAGGCCAGCACTTCCTTGATCTCGTTGAGCGACTTGCGGCCCAGGTTCGGCGTCTTCAGCAGCTCGGTCTCCGAGCGCTGGATCAGGTCGCCGATGTAATAGATGTTCTCGGCCTTGAGGCAATTCGCTGAGCGCACCGTGAGCTCGAGGTCGTCCACGGGCCTGAGCAGGATCGGGTCCACCGCGACCTGCTTCTTCTCTTCGGCGGGAATCGCCGTGCCCTCGAGTTGCGCGAACACGGAGAGCTGGTCGACGAGGATGCGCGCGGCGTAGCGCACCGCCTCCTCGGGCTCGATCGCGCCGTTGGTCTCGATGTCGAGGATCAGCTTGTCGAGGTCGGTGCGCTGCTCGACGCGCGCCGAGTCGACCGCGTACGACACGCGCCGCACCGGGCTGAAGGACGCGTCGAGGATGATGCGGCCGATGCCCTTGGTTTCCTCGGGCAGGTAGCGCATGTTGCCCGGCACGTAGCCGCGCCCGGCCTCGACCTTGATCTGCAGCTCGAGCTTGCCGCCCGCCGAGAGGTTGGCGATGACGTGGCCGGGGTTCACCACCTCGACGTCGTGCGAGGGCTCGATGTCGCCCGCGGTCACGGGGCCCTCGCCCTTCTTCTTCAGGGTCAGGATCGCCTCGTTGCGGTTGTGGAGGCGAAACACCACGCCCTTGAGGTTCAACAGGATGTCGACCACGTCTTCGCGCACGCCGTCCAGCGTCGAGTACTCGTGCACCACGCCGGCGATCTGCACCTCGGTGGGCGCGTAGCCCGGCATCGAGGAAAGCAGCACGCGGCGCAGCGCGTTGCCGAGCGTGTGCCCGTAGCCGCGCTCGAAGGGCTCCATCGTCACCTTGGCGTGCGAGGGGGACAGGTTCTGGACGTCGACGATGCGCGGCTTGAGGAATCCGGTCATGGATGGTTACCTTGTTACTTCGAATACAGTTCGATGATCAGGTGCTCGTTCACCGTGGAAGGCAGGTCGGTGCGCGCCGGCAGCGACTTGAACTTGCCTTTGAGCGCCTTGGCGTCGACTTCCAGCCACTCGGGGATGTGGCGCCCCTCGGCCGCCTCCGCGGCCGCCTTGATGCGCAGCTGCGCCTTCGCCTTCTCGGCCACCTCGATCAGGTCGCCCGGGCGCACCTGGTAGGACGGGATGTTGACGCGCTTGCCGTTCACCAGGATGCCGTTGTGCCGCACCACCTGCCGCGCTTCGGTCCGCGAGGCGCCGAACCCCATGCGGTAGGCGACGTTGTCCAGGCGTGACTCGAGCAGCTGCAGCAGCCGCTCGCCGGTGACGCCCTTGGAGCGGGCGGCCTCGGCGTAGGTGCCGCGGAACTGGCGCTCGAGCAGCCCGTAGATGCGGCGCGTCTTCTGCTTCTCGCGCAGCTGCTTGCCGTAGTCCGAGAGGCGGGCGCCGGATTTCTGGCCGTGCTGTCCGGGTGCGTAGCCGCGGCGCTCGATGGCGCACTTGTCGGTGAAGCACTTCTCGCCCTTCAAGAAAAGCTTCTCGCCTTCCCTGCGGCACAGCCTGCATTTCGCGTCGAGATTCCTCGCCATTCCTGCTCCTGATGTCGTGTCGAGCGCGCCGCCTAGACCCTGCGTCTCTTCGGCGCGCGGCAGCCGTTATGCGGCACCGGGGTCACGTCCGCGATCGAGGTGATCTTGAGGCCGATCGCGTTCAGCGCCCTCACCGCCGACTCGCGCCCGGGGCCGGGGCCCTTGATGCGCACCTCGAGGTTCTTGACGCCGAACTCCTGCGCCGCGCGCCCGGCGCGCTCCGAGGCCACCTGCGCGGCGAACGGCGTCGACTTGCGCGAGCCCTTGAAGCCGGCGTTGCCCGAGGTCGCCCAGGCGAGCGTGTTGCCCTGGCGGTCGGTGATGGTGACGATGGTGTTGTTGAACGAAGCGTGCACGTGCGCCACGCCCTCGGAGACGTTCTTCTTGACCTTCTTGCGCGCGCGCGCCGCTGCGGTCTGCTGCAGCTGCTGCGCGGTGGGGCTGTTCTTGCTCGCCATTTACGCCACCTTGCCGGCCGGCGCGTGCAGCTTGATCGCCGCCTTGCGCGGGCCCTTGCGCGTGCGCGCGTTGGTGCGGGTGCGCTGGCCGCGCACCGGCAGCCCCTTGCGGTGGCGCGAGCCGCGATAGCAGCCCAGGTCGATCAGCCGCTTGATCGACATCTGCACCTCGCGCCGCAGGTCGCCTTCCACGGCGACGCGCGTGATGTTTTCGCGCAGGCGCTCCATCTCGGCGTCGGTCAGGTCCTTGATCTTGCGCGTCGGCTCGACGCCGGCGGCGACGCAGATCGCCTGCGCGCGCGAGCGGCCGATGCCGTAGATCGCGGTGAGCGCGATCCCGGCGTGCTGGTGGTTCGGAATGTTGATGCCTGCGATACGTGCCATCGGTCGTCTTCCCGGGGAACCTTAAATTATATCAGTCTGAACAAGGTCTTATCAACCCCATGACGCCTTGAGCGTCATCCTTGCCTCTGCTTATGCCTCGGATCCGAGCAAATCACGCGGACCACTCCCTTGCGCCGCACGATCTTGCACTTGCGGCAGATCTTCTTTACCGATGCCATCACTTTCATGTCGCTCTCCTACTTCGCTCTGAACGTTATCCGGCCCTTGGTGAGGTCGTAGGGCGTGAGCTGCACGGTCACCTTGTCCCCCGGCAGGATGCGGATGTAGTTCATGCGCATCTTTCCCGAGATGAAACCGTGGATGACATGGCCGTTCTCGAGCCTCACCTTGAAGGTCGCGTTGGGCAGGTTCTCGATCACCTCGCCCTGCATCTCGATCAAGTCTTCCTTGGCCATGCTCTCCCTGGGGTCGGCTAGCGCGCAGGCAGCCCGCCCTTGAAGCTCGCCTTGCGCAGCAGGCTCTCGTACTGGTGCGTCATGACGTAGGCCTGCACCTGTGCCATGAAGTCCATCGTCACCACCACGATGATCAGCAGCGACGTGCCGCCGAAGTAGAACGGCACGTTCCAGCGCAGGATCAGGAACTCGGGTATCAGGCATACCACGGTGACGTAGATCGCGCCGGCAAGCGTGAGGCGCGTCAGGATCCTCTCCAGGTACCGCGCGGTCTGGTCCCCGGGGCGGATGCCCGGCACGAAGGCGCCCGACTTCTTCAGGTTGTCCGCGGTCTCCTTCGGGTTGTACTGCAGCGCCGTGTAGAAGAAGCAGAAGAAGATGATCAGCGCGGCGTAGGTCAGGATGTACAGCGGTTGCCCCGGCGACAGCGTTCCGGCGAGGTCGCGCAGCCAGTTGAACCCCTCCGCGGTCCCGAACCAGGAGAGCACCGTCGCCGGGAAAAGGATGAGCGAGGAGGCGAAGATCGGCGGGATCACGCCAGACATGTTGAGCTTGAACGGCAGGTGCGAGCTTTGCCCGCCGTAGACGCGGTTGCCGACCTGGCGCTTGGCGTAGTTGACCAGGATCTTCCTCTGGCCGCGCTCGACGAAGCAGACGAACGCGCTCACCGCCACGACCGCGAACGCGATCAGCAGCGCGGTGAGCGGGTGCATCGCGCCGGTGCGCACCAGCTCCAGCGTCCCGCCGATCGCGTTCGGCAGCCCCGCCGCGATGCCGGCGAAGATGATGATCGAGATGCCGTTGCCCAGGCCGCGCTCCGTGATCTGCTCGCCGAGCCACATCAGGAACATGGTGCCGGTCACCAGGGTCGTCACCGTGGTCAACTGGAACACGAACCCGGGGTCGAGCACGAGATTCGGCTGGCCCTGCAGGAAGAACGAGATCCCGGTCGCCTGGAACAGCGCCAGCAGCACGGTGCCGTAGCGCGTGTACTGGGTGATCTTGCGCCGGCCGGATTCGCCTTCCTTCCTCAGCTGGTCGAGCTGCGGGCTGACCGCGGTCATCAGCTGCATGATGATCGAGGCCGAGATGTACGGCATGATGCCGAGCGCGAAGATGGTGAAGCGCGACAGCGCGCCGCCCGAGAACATGTTGAACATGCCGAGGATCCCGCCCTGCTGGCCCTTGAACATCTCCGCGAGCACGTTCGGGTCGATGCCCGGCACCGGGATGTGCGCGCCGATGCGGAAGACGAAGAGGGCCCCCAGCAGGAACAGCAGCCGCTTCTTCAGGTCGCCGTAGCGGCCGCTCTTGCCTGCGCCGGGAAGTGCAGTCGCCAAGCCCGGCTACTCCTTCGCCTGCACTTGTTTTTTCTCCGGGGATCTCTTGTCCGGGGATTTTTTCTCCTCGGGAGCGACGACGGATCCCCCCGCAGCCTCGATCGCCGCCCTGGCGCCTTTGCTGACCTTGACGCCTTTCAGCGCGATTCTGCGCTCGAGCTTGCCCTGCAGGATCACCTTGGCCGCGAGCGCCGTGCGCGGCACCACGCCCTCGGCCTTGAGCGCGGCGAGATCGATCTCGGCCGCCTGCATGCCCTGCAGTTCCGAGAGGCGAACCTCTGCGACCGTCGCGCGCGTCAGCGAATGAAAGCCGCGCTTCGGCAGGCGCCGGTGCAGCGGCATCTGGCCGCCCTCGAATCCGACCTTGTGGTAGCCACCGGCGCGCGCGCGCTGCCCCTTGTGCCCGAGGCCCGCGGTCTTGCCCCAGCCCGAGCCGACGCCGCGCCCGACGCGGTGGCGCGCCTGCTTGGCGCCGGGCGCGGGCTTCAGTCCGTTCAGCCGCATCGCTCAGCCCTCCAGCCTGACGAGGTAGGCCACGCGCTCGATCATGCCGCGCACCGCCGGGGTATCGGCGAGCTCCACCGTCTGGTTGAGGCGCTTCAGGCCCAGGCCCCTCACCGTGGCGCGGTGCGCCGCCTTGCAGCCATTGGGGCTCTTCACCAGCTGCACCTTGAGCTTCTTCACGACAGGATCTCCTCGACCTTCTTGCCGCGCTTGGCCGCGATCTCGGCGGGCGTGCTCATCGCCTGCAAGCCATTGAGCGTGGCGCGCACCACGTTGTAGGGGTTGGTCGAGCCGAAGCACTTGGCGAGGATGTTGGTGACGCCCATCACCTCGAACACCGCGCGCATCGGGCCGCCGGCGATGATGCCGGTGCCCTCGGAAGCCGGCTGCATCAGCACCTTGGCAGAGCCCCAGCGGCCGATGACCGCGTGGTGCAGCGTGCCGCTCTTCAGGCTCACCTTGACCATGCGGCGGCGCGCCTCCTCCATCGCCTTCTGCACCGCGACCGGGACCTCGCGCGCCTTGCCCTTGCCCATGCCGATGCCGCCGTCGCCGTCGCCCACCACGGTGAGCGCGGCGAAGCCGAGCACGCGCCCCCCCTTCACCACCTTGGTGACGCGGTTGACCGCGACCATCTTCTCGCGCAGCCCGTCGCCGCGCTCTTCCTGCTGCTGGACCCGCCGTGCCTGCAACTTGGCCATTGTCGATTCCCTAGAATTTCAGTCCGCCAGCCCGCGCAGCTTCGGCGAGCGCCTTGACGCGCCCGTGGTACCGGTAGCCGGCGCGATCGAACGCGACTTTCTCGATGCCGGCGGCCTTCGCCTTCTCGGCGATGCGCTGCCCGATCGCCTCGGCCGCCTGGCGGTTGCCGCCGTTCTTGAGCCGGGCGCGCATCTCCTTCTCCAGGCTCGAGGCGCTCGCCAGCACCTTCTCGCCGCCCGCGGTCGTGATCTGCGCGTAGATATGGAAGTTGGTGCGGTGCACCGTCAGGCGCACGGCGCCGAGCTCGCGGATCTTGAGCCGGGTCTGGCGGGCGCGGCGCAGGCGCGCCGGATTCTTGTCGGACATGGGGCTCGCCTCCGCTATTTCTTCTTCGTCTCTTTGAGCACGATCGCCTCGCCCGCGTAGCGCACCCCCTTGCCCTTGTAGGGCTCGGGCGGCTTGACGTCCCGGATCTCGGCGGCGATGCGGCCGACGAGCTGCTTGTCGATGCCGCTCACCACGATCTCGGTCTGCGTCGGCGTCGCGACCTTGATGCCCTTGGGCATCTGGCGCACCACCGGGTGCGAGAAGCCGAGCGACAGGTTCAGCTTGTCGCCCTGCGCCTGCGCCCGGTAGCCGACGCCCACCAGCGAAAGCTTCTTCTCGAAGCCCTTGGTGACGCCGGTCACCATGTTTGCCACCAGCGCGCGCATCGTGCCGGACATGGCGTCGGCGTGGTTCGAGTTGCCGAGCGCCTTGCACTTCAGCGTCTCGCCTTCCTTCTCGATGGCGACGTTCGGGTCCATCGCGCGCGCGACGGTGCCGAGCGGCCCCTTCACGGAGATCTGCGCAGGGGTGATGCTCACCTCCACGCCCTTGGGCAGCTGAATCGGATTCCTCGCGATGCGCGACATGGCCGGCTCCTCAGGCGACGATGCAGAGCACTTCGCCGCCGACGCCGCTGGCGCGCGCCTTGCGGTCGGTCATGACCCCTTGCGAGGTGGAGACGATCGCCACGCCCAGGCCGTTCATCACCTTGGGCAGGCCATCGCGGCCCTTGTAGACGCGCAGGCCGGGCTTGGAGACGCGCTCCAGGCGCTCGATCACGGGCTTGCCCGCGTAGTAGCGCAGGCCGATGCGCAGCTCCTTCTTCGCGCCGTCCTCGCGCACCGCGAAATCCTCGATGTAGCCCTCGTCCTTCAGCACCTGCGCGATCGCCGTCTTCAGCTTCGAGCAGGGCATCGCCACGTCCGCGTGCCCCACCTGCTGGGCATTGCGGATGCGGGTCAGCATGTCGGCGATCGGATCGGTCATGCTCATCGCGGCCCCCTCACCAGCTTGCCTTGATCACGCCCGGCACCTCGCCGCGCAGCGCAAGCTCGCGCAGCTTGTTGCGCGCCAGGCCGAACTTGCGGAACACCCCGCGCGGGCGCCCGGTGAGCGCGCAGCGGTTGCGCAGCCGCGTCGGCGAAGCGTCGCGCGGCAGCTTCTGCAGCTTGGCACGCGCCGCGTCCCGCTCCTCGTCCGACGTCTTGGCGTCGTGGATCACCTCGAGCAGCGCCGCGCGCCTGGCGCGGAACTTCTCCACCGTGTTGCGGCGCTTCTTTTCGCGGAGCTTGACTGCGAGCTTGGCCATGGGTTCAGCCTTTCGGTTCTTGCTTCGGTTCGAGCTTCGGTTCCTGCTTCTGGTCCTGCCGGAATGGGAAGCGGAACGCCGCCAGCAGCGCGCGCGCCTCGTCGTCCGACTTCGCGGAGGTGGTGATGGCGATGTCCAGCCCCCGCAGGGCGTCGATCTTGTCGTACTCGATCTCGGGAAAGATGATCTGCTCCTTGACCCCGAGGCTGTAGTTGCCGCGGCCGTCGAAAGCGCGGTTCGAGACGCCGCGGAAGTCACGGATGCGCGGGATGGCGATGTTCACCAGCCGGTCGAGGAACTCGTACATGCGCGCGCCGCGCAGCGTCACCATGCAGCCGACCGGGAAGTTGGCGCGGATCTTGAAGTTCGCGATCGAGCGGCGCGACTTGGTGATCACCGGCTTCTGCCCGCCGATCCTGGTCATGTCGCCGAGCGCGTTGTCGAGCACCTTCTTGTCGCTGACCGTCTCGCCCACGCCCATGTTGAGCGTGATCTTGCGCAGCCGCGGCACCTGCATCACGGTCTTGTAGCCGAACTTCTTCATCAGCTCGGGCACCACCTTGTCGCGGTAGTAGAGCGCGAGGCGTGCGGGCGGCGCCGGCAGCTGCGGGCCGGCCTCCTTCTTCGGCGCGGGCGCGGCGTCCTTCTTCGCCTGCGCTTCCTTCTTCGGCGCGGGTTTTTGCTGCTGCTGTTGCCTGTGCTCGCCGCCTTTCTGCTGCGGCTTGTCGTCCTTTTCCTTCGCCATGGCTTCCTCTAGGCGTCCACCTGCTCGCCGTTGGAGCGAAACACGCGCACCTTGCGGCCGTCGGCGAGCGTCTTGAAGCCGACGCGGTCCGCCTGCTTGGTGGCGGGGTTGAACAGCGCGACGTTGGAGATGTGGATCGGCATGTCCTTGTCGACGATGCCGCCGGTGATGTTCTTCATCGGGTTGGGGCGCTGATGCTTCTTGACGCGGTTGACGCCCTCGACCACGACGTGCTCGGCGTCGACCCGGCGCAGCACCGTGCCGCGCTTGCCCTTGTCGCGTCCGGACAGCACCACCACCTCGTCGCCTTTCCTTATGCGTTGCATCAGAGCACCTCGGGCGCGAGCGAAACGATCTTCATGAAGCGCTCGGTGCGCAGCTCTCGGGTCACCGGTCCGAAGATGCGGGTGCCGATCGGCTCGAACTTGGGCGTGAGCAGCACCACCGCGTTGCCGTCGAAGCGCACGCGCGAGCCGTCTGCGCGCCGCACGCCCTGCGCGGTGCGCACCACCACCGCGTCGTAGACCTCGCCCTTCTTGACGCGCCCGCGCGGCGCCGCGTCCTTGACGCTGACCTTGATGACATCGCCGATCGAGGCGTAGCGGCGCTTCGAGCCGCCCAGCACCTTGATGCACATGACGGCGCGCGCGCCGGTGTTGTCGGCGACGTCGAGCACGGACTGCATCTGAATCATGGCTGTTCTGTCTCCATCCAACTTGCCGGCACCTGCCGGCAGTCTTGGACCCCGTCCGGGGCGGAAAAGGCGGCAATTCTATCAAACCGCCTTCGATTTCTCCAGCAACCGCGTCACCTGCCAGGACTTGGTCTTCGACAGCGGCCGGCATTCGGCGATCTCGACCAGGTCGCCCATCCCGTACTCGCCCGAGGCGGCGTGCGCGTGGTACTTGCGCGAGCGCGTCACGGTCTTGCCGATCTCGGCGTGCCGCACCCGCCGTTCGACCCGCACCACCACTGTTTTCTGCATGCGGTCGCTCACCACGCGGCCGACGAGAAGCCTCTGGTTCTTCGCCTGTTCGGTCATTTCGCGGCCTTCTCCTTCATCACGGTGCGCACACGCGCAATGTCGCGCCGCACTTTCTTCATCTGGCTGGTGTTCGCGAGCTGCTGCGTCGCGTGCTGCATGCGCAGGCCGAACTGCGCCCTGAGCAGCTCGCCCAGCTCCTTTTTCAGCTCGTCCCCGTCCTTGGCGCGAAGTTCGCTTGCTTTCATGGTCATCCCAGCATCCTGTGCACGGCCGTGGTCTTGAACGGGAGCTTCGCAGCGGCAAGCGCGAAGGCCTCGCGCGCCAGCGCCTCGTCCACGCCGTCCATCTCGAAGAGGATCTTGCCCGGCTGGATTTCGCAGACGAAATACTCCGGGTTGCCCTTGCCGTTGCCCATGCGCACCTCCGCGGGCTTGCGCGAGATCGGCTTGTCGGGGAAGACGCGGATCCAGACGCGCCCGCCGCGCTTGATGTGGCGCGAGAGCGTCCTGCGCGCCGCCTCGAGCTGGCGCGCGGTCAGCCGCCCGCGGCCGATCGCCTTCAGGCCGTACTCGCCGAATGCGACGCGCGCGCCGCGCGTGGCGACGCCCTTGTTGCGCCCCTTCTGCTGTTTCCTGTACTTGGTGCGTGCCGGCTGCAGCATGCCTCAGTTTCCTTTCTCTTCTTTCTTCTCCGCCTCGTCCTTCACGATCTTCTTCTTCGCCTTCACCGTGGTCTTCGGGGCCGGCACGTCAGCCCTCCTCGCCCTTTTCTCCGCGGCGGG
>JBFLYF010000489.1:0-1726 GCA_040756795.1 Pseudomonadota bacterium | reverse complement strand
CATCAGCTCGAGCTCGAGCGGGTCCTTGTAGCGCGCGATGTCCTCGCGCTTGAGCTGCCCCAGGCCGTGCTCGGCCGAGATCGAGCCGCCGAGCGCGTCCACCGCGGCGTAGACGATGCGGTTCACCTCGGTGCGCCGCGCGACCAGCGCCGCGTCGCCGACGTTGTAGTGCAGGTTGCCGTCGCCGACGTGGCCGAAGCAGTACACCGGCGCCCCGGGGCACGCCGCGGCGAGGGCCGCGCCCGCGCGCTCGATGAACTCGGGGATGCGCGAGAGCGGCAGCGAGATGTCGTGCTTGACGTTCGCGAACTGCGCTTCCGGCACGGTCTCGCGCATCGCCCAGAGCGCTCTTGCCTCGCCCACGCTCTTGGCGACGACCGCGTTCGCCGCCTCGCCCAGCGCGTGCTGCAGCAGTTCCTCCAGCGCCGAGGGCTCGCCGCTGTCGTCGAGCCGCGCGAGCACGTACCAGTGTCCGCCGGGGATCGGGTCGCGCTGTCCCGGCCGGTGGGCGAGCACGGCATCGACGCAGCTGCGCGACAGCAGCTCGAAGGCGCTCAGGCGCTCGCCGCACGCGGCGTGCAGGCGCGCGAGCAGCTCGACCGCGCCTTGCGGGTCGCGCACCTCGATCCAGGCAGTGGCCGAGGCGCTCGGCAGCGGGTGGAGCTTGAGCACCGCGGCGGTGATGATGCCGAGCGTGCCCTCGGCGCCGATGAACAGCTGCTTCAGGTCGTAGCCGGTATTGTCCTTGCGTAGCGCGCGCATCCCGTCCCAGACGCGGCCGTCGGGCAGCACCGCCTCCAGGCCGAGCACTTGCTCGCGCGCGTTGCCGTAGCGCAGCACGTTGATGCCGCCCGCGTTGGTGGAAAGGTTGCCGCCGATCTGGCAGCTGCCCTCGGCGGCGAGCGAGAGCGCGAACAGGCGCCCGGCCTGCGCCGCGGCGCGCTGCACCTCCGCGAGCACGCAGCCCGCCTCCACGGTGATCGTGTCGTTCAGCGCATCGAGCGCGCGAATGCGGTTGAGCCTCGACAGCGAGAGCACGATTTCGCGCCGCGCCCCGGTCGGCACCGAGCCGCCCACCAGGCCCGTGTTGCCGCCCTGCGGCACCACGGCCACGCCCTCGGCCGCGCACAAGCGCACCACCGCGGCGACCTCCGGCGTGCTCGCCGGGCGCGCGACGCAGAGCGCACCGGCGCGGACCTGCTTGCGCCAGTCGGTGAAGTAGGGCGCGGTGTCGCGCGCGTCGGTGAGGACGTTGTCCCTGCCGACGATGGCGCGCACGCCGCCGAGGAAATCTTCCGGCATCGTTCTTGACGCCGATTTTCCCACAACGTACTTTGAGCCCATGTCCCCGCGCCTGCTGCTCCTTTGCCTGGCGCTGCTCGCCCTTCCGGCCGCGGCGCAGGCGCCGCTCGTGGTGGGCGCGGCGATGCCGCAGAGCGGGATCCTCGCCGACCTCGCCGCGGACCTGCGCAAGGCGCTGCTGCTCTGGCAGGAGGAGGTGAACGCCGCGGGCGGCCTGCTGGGGCGACGCGTAGAGCTGCAGCTCGTGGACGACCGCTCGGACTCCGCGGCCGCGGGCAGGCTCTATGCGCAGCTCGCGCGCAAGGCCGACGTGCTGCTCGGGCCGTTCGGCTCGGCGGCGTCGCTCGGCGCGGCCGCCGCCGCCGAGCGCGAGCGGCGCGTCCGCGTGAACGCGACCGGCGCGGCGCGCGCCGAGCACAAGGGC
>JBFLYF010000488.1:0-1731 GCA_040756795.1 Pseudomonadota bacterium | reverse complement strand
GCCCGGAAGCGACACGGCGCCCGCCTATCGCGAGGTCGGAGTGAGCCGCGGCGACCTGGCGCTGACCATCCTCAGCACCGGCGTGGTGCAGCCGCGCAATCGCCTTGAAATAAAACCCCCGATCGCGGGACGCGCCGAGCAGGTGCTGGTGCAGGAAGGGCAGAGCGTGGCCAAGGGCCAGATCCTGGCATGGATGAGCTCGACCGAGCGCGCCGCACTGATCGACGCCGCGCGCGCCCGCGGGCCGGAGGAACTGAAGCGCTGGGAAGAGCTGTACCGCGCCACGCCGGTGCTGGCGCCCATCAGCGGCACGGTCATCCTGCGCAGCGTCGAGCCCGGCCAGACCTTCACCGGCAACGACGCCGTGTTCGTCATGTCCGACCGCCTCACCGTCAACGCGCAGGTGGATGAGACCGACATCGCGCAGGTGAAGCTCGGGCAGCGCGCGACGATCGTGATCGACGCCTACCCGGACCGGCCGATCGAGGCCACGGTGGCGCAGATCGCCTACGACGCCAAGACGGTGCAGAACGTCACCATCTACGAGATCGACGTGCTGCCGCGCGAGATCCCGCCGTTCCTGCGCAGCGGCATGACCGCCAGCGTCACCTTCCATGTCGCCTCGCGCCCGGGCGTGCTGCTGGTGCCAAGCGCCGCCGTGCGCCAGCGCGACGGCCGCGCCTACGTGCTGGTGCCCGCCGGCAAGCCGGGCGCGCCGCCGAGCGAGCAGGAGATCCGCACCGGCGCCTCGGGCGAGGGCCGCGTCGAGATCGTCTCCGGCCTGGAGGAAGGACAGACCGTGCTGGTGGCGGACGTGCGCCTGGACAGCAGCAGCGCCGGCGCCGCCGGCGGCAATCCGCTGATGCCCTTCGGCCAGCGGCCACGCAGCAGCGGCCAGTCGCAACAGTCCCGCCAGCCGCGACAGTAATGCTGGAGCTGCGCGACGTCGACAAGGTCTACCGCGCCGGCACCCAGGAGGTGGCGGCGCTGCGCGGCGTGTCGCTCACCATCGAGGCCGGCGAGTACGTCGCCATCATGGGGCCATCCGGCTCCGGCAAGTCCACGCTCATGAACATCCTCGGCCTGCTCGACACCCCGAGCGCCGGTTCCTACCGCCTGCTCGGACGCGAGGTCGCGGGGCTGGGCGAGGAGGAGCTGGCGGTGCTGCGGCGCGAGGCCATCGGTTTCGTGTTCCAGCAGTTTCACCTGCTGCCGCGCCTGTCCGCGGTGGAGAACGCGGCGCTGCCATTGTTGTACTCGCAGCACCGCGTGGACCTGGCGCGCGCCGGCGAGTTGCTGGGCGAGGTCGGCCTGGGCGATCGCGCGCGGCACCGGCCGAACGAACTGTCCGGCGGGCAGCAGCAGCGCGTGGCGATCGCGCGCGCCCTGGTCAATCGTCCGCGCATCATTCTCGCCGACGAGCCGACCGGCAATCTCGATAGCGGCAGCCAGAAGGAAATCCTCGCGATCCTGCGCCGGCTCAACGACGCCGGCATCACCGTCATCATGGTGACGCACGAGGACGAGGTCAGCCGCGAGGCGCGCCGGCTGATCCGCATGCGCGACGGGCGCATCCTTTCCGACGAGACCGTCGGCAAGAGCACGCGCCCGGCGGCGGCCGGCACGACGGCTACGGCGCCGGCGCGGCGCCGTCCCGGCCTGCGCGACATCGGCGAGCACCTGCGCCAGGGCCTGAAGGCGCTGGCGACGAACAAGGTGCGCACCGCGCTG